>NZ_BAAILO010000313.1:0-304 GCF_054589115.1 Cupriavidus sp. 8B
ACGTTCTCGACTATCAGCTCGCTCGTGATTGTTCTGCTGTATCTCGTATCCCAAATGGTGGGGGCTGGAAAGCTGATCGAACTTCTATTTGGCATTAGCTATGTTTGGTCCGTAGTGCTGATCGGTGTCCTCATGGTGCTCTACGTGTTCTTTGGCGGCATGCTTGCTACCACCTGGATCCAGATCGTCAAGGCGGCGCTCCTTTTGATCGGCGCTGCTTTCATGGCATTCATGGTTCTGCAGCGCTTTGGTTTCAGCTTCGAGAATCTGATATCTGCCGCAGTCAGGATCCACCCGAAAGGTA
>NZ_BAAILO010000314.1:0-3501 GCF_054589115.1 Cupriavidus sp. 8B
ATCTCGATTGTTCCGATCTGCGGGTTATTCCGATTTCGTTGGTGCTTGCTGCTTGATCTGCCGAGTGACCAGGGAAGGCGCGCTGGAGGCTGGTGTGGATATCGGGATAGTGCGGTCATCTGGTGAGTCCGCAGAGTCGTTGAATGATGTCCTGCCGGTCGTGCCAGATCGGGGGCGGTGACGGGCTGATGTTGTGGCCTTGGGTGGCTTTCTCCAACGCCGCGCGTTTCATCTCGGTGTCAGCGTGGGCGTAGATGAGGGTCGTCTCGGGGTCGGCGTGTCCGAGCCACTCGGTGAGGATCGAGAGAGGCATGCCCGCTTGGTAGAGATGCATCGCGCGGGAGTGGCGCAGCATGTGAGGGTGGACCTTCCTGGGCATCTCTGGGCAGGCCTGCCGGGCTGTGTCGGCGTGCTGGTGCAGGAACCGGGCGACGTTGTCGTCGGACATAGGCGTCTTGCGGTGGTCGTGGATCGTGTAGAACAACGGCTGGCCCAGGTTCGTGGCGGGGTGGAACGTCTCGACGTAGCGGCGGAAGTGCATGGCGGTGTCGGCGGTGATCGGTAGCCTGCGGGGCTTGGAGCCCTTACCGATCAGTTCGGCACTGCGTCGCTGGGTATCGATGTCGCCGACGGTTAGGGCGAGCATCTCGGCGTTACGAGCGGCGAGGTCATACATGAGGATCATGAAGAACTGGTCGCGCAGTCCGGTCCTGGTAGCTGGGTCGGGGGCAGCGAGTAGGGCCGTGACCGCGGTAGTGGTCAGGTGGCACACGGGCGGGTTGGCCGGGCTCTTCTTCAGCGGGATGCCGGCAATGTCGGCCAGGTGCATAGCGAGAGTGGGCTCGGCGTTGGCGGCGTAGTGGAAGAAGGAGCGGATACACGCCAGGCGCTGGTTGTAGGTATTGGCCGTCCAACCACGCGTGGTGGTCATGTGGTCGAGGAACCCGGCGATGAGTGCCCTGTCGAGGACCGCGAAGGTCACCTTCTCCAGCCGGATTCCCCGGGTGTCGTCGGCATAGCCCAAGAGCAGGTTCCAGGCCTGGCGGCATGCGGTGATCGTATGGGGGCTGACGGCGCGCTGGCGGGGAAGGAAGACGGTGAACCATTCCCGCAGGTGCCGGTAGAAGGTGTCGGTGCTCGTGTTCACGGGGTTACCTCCGGGATGATCCCGGCCGCGCTGGTCAGGCCGGTCGCGGCGAGGCGCTCGGGCAGCAGGTGGACGTAGTAGGCGGTCGAGGAGTAGGTGTCGTGGCCCATGTATGCCGATAGATAGGGTAGCCAGACGTTCAGGTCGCGCCCCTCCTCGACCCACCGTGTTAGGGTGTGGGTCGCGTAGTTGTGGCGCAGTGTGTAGGGCGTCGAGCCCGGTGCGATGCCGCCGGCCATCGCGCGGCACCGGTGGTAGGACGCCGTGACCCAGCGCGCCGGGTAGGGCTGGGCGGGGTGATCCTCGAAGAAGAACGCCCGTCCGGGGCGGCGCAACTCGGCGAGATCGTCGAATCGGACAAGCAGACTAGCCAGGGCCTCGTCCACGGGGACGCGGCGATCCTTGTTCCGTTTCGATCGCTCGATCGTCAGGACAGCCGATCCTGCGTCGACGTCGCGGCGCCGCAGTAGTCGGGCCTCCTGGGGCCGCAGCCCGCACCCGAGCATGAGACGGAACAGCACCGGGATCGTGTACTCGCGGAACGGGCTGGCCGCGCACGGTGTGATCTGATCAGCCGCAGCGAAGAACGCCGCTAGATCGGCGTCGGTGAACAGATGCGGCAAGCTCCGAACGCGCGGGCTGATCCACGCGGCGGGCAGCACGAACGCGTCCTCGCCAAGGAGGCGCAAATACTTGCCGAACGCTCGGATCGCGTGCGCCTTGTGAGCGGGCCAATCGACCCGCGTGCCCTCCTGACACCAGGCCGTGGCCAACTCGCGGTTCAGGACCGTCTCGCCGGGATGGCACCTGACGCAGAACCGGTCGAAGCTCAGCATCTGATAAGCCAGAGTCCTGCGGGAGTATCCGAGCGCTTCGCGCCAGTCGAGCATCGCCTCGATGTGGGAAGCGAATGCGCTGGTGAACGTGATCATCGCAAGCCCTCCCTCGTGCAGACCAGACCGTCCAGCGGCAGGCAGCAGTCCCGCAGCGACGCGTCGGCCAGCGCGATGTAGCGGCGGGACGACTCGACGTTGGCATGGCCGAGAACCTGCGCGGTCAGCGCGAGCTCGGCACCAGACTCGACCAGGCGGGTTCCCGCTGTGCGGCGTAGCGCGTGGAAGGTCTTGCCATCTCCTGCGTGGTGGGCCACGCCGGCCTTGTCGAGCCAGCGGGCCATCAGCAACGCGCCCGTCGGGCCGGTCAGCTTCACGAACGGGGCCTTGAGGCGCACGAACACCTCGGGCGCCTCGCACTCGGGCCGGCCGTTTAGCAGCCAGTCCGCGATCGCGTTACCCACCTGTGCCAACAACGGCAGCGTCACCGGTGTGGATGTCTTGTGCTGGACCATGCGGATCTCGTCGCGTCGCCAGTCGATCTCGTCCAGTCGGAGCGCGGTGATGTCGCCCCCGCGGAGCCCCGTCGATAGCGCCAGCACGACCATCGCATAGTCCCGCTTCCCATGCGGGGAACCGGTCTCGATTGCTGCCACGATGCTCGCGGTCTCCTCCGCGGTGAAGCACGG
Source organism: Cupriavidus sp. 8B (assembly GCF_054589115.1). Lineage (NCBI taxonomy): Bacteria > Pseudomonadati > Pseudomonadota > Betaproteobacteria > Burkholderiales > Burkholderiaceae > Cupriavidus > Cupriavidus sp. 8B. Next base: position 2,670 of record NZ_BAAILO010000314.1, read on the forward strand.
CAGCGCTCGCACCCGTCGCGGTCCCACCCGGGCCAGCAGACCCTCGACCCGCAGCACGGTCAGCCCGTGCTGGTTGGTGAACGCGAAGAACCGCTTGATCGCCCAAACCGTGTTCCCCATACCCGCGTTGTGACGCGGCCGGGCATCGACCAGATACTCCCTGACATCCTCGATGTTCACCGCGGCAAGGTCACGACCGAGCGCGTCCAAGTGACGCAGGAACTGGCGGACTTCGACCATGAGTAGCCGCACCGACCCGGCCGACAGCTCGCCACACGCTGACTCCGAGAACGCATCCAGCACCATCGCGGACGCACCACGCAGACCAGACGCCGGCCTACGCCGCCGCCAGTTCACGGCACCGGTCCGTTCGAACTCCAGCAGCATCCTGGCCGACTTCTCCAGAGCCGACCGCATCACCGCGCCGATCTCCCCGCGGCGCCGACGGTCGTCCATCGCCGCCAGGAACTCGACGAGGATCGCGTCTGTCAACCGCGCACTCGCGCGCGTCTGACAGAATCGGACCACGACGCGGCAGCACTTGCGGTAGTACCTCAAGGTGGCGTCGGTCAAGCCGATCCGAGCACCCCCGGACATCACCTCCTCGACAAGGACGGACATTTCCATGACGCAGACCTCCCATCGGATAGGCGCGACCACTCACGGCAGGGCCACGCACTTATCACGATGCGCCGGTCAGCCTCGTCGCACCACCTCACCCTCGAGCGGCCCACGGAGCCGCCCGGTTATCCCGATCCGTCGGAGTGAAACTCCTCGCCGCAGCCGCCCTCACGCAGCCATCGGAATAACCCGCAGATCGGAACAATCAATA
>NZ_BAAILO010000315.1:0-828 GCF_054589115.1 Cupriavidus sp. 8B
GAGTTCGACGCCGCCGGCGGCCGGCGCGATGCCGATGCGCAGCGGCGCCGGTGAGGCGTCACGCGCGCAGGCCAGCGGCCGCATCAGGCAGAACAGCGTCTCCGCCGACTGCGCCGCCAGATGCAGCCGGCGCAACGCGTCATTGCGGATGTGCTGCTGCCAGAACAGCAAGGCGCCGCAGGTACCGGCGCGCAGCAGCTGCTCGGTGGCCCAGAGCGCATCCGCGGTGCGCTGGCAACGGATCCAGAGCAACTGCTCGGGCGGCACGCCCCAATTGGCGAGGGCCAGAGCTTGCGGTGCATGGGGCGGCTGGACCAGGGCGATCGGACGCTTTGCCGCGGCCAGCAACGCCGGGCGCAGCAGGCGCAACTCGCCCACGCCGGGTTGCTGGACGAGGAATTCGACCAGCGTCCCGGTTGGCCAGCCCCCGCCCGGCAACTCGGCCGCCAGAGCCGGATAGCCTGTGGTCACGGTGCGGCCGGCAGCCCGCGCCAGTTGGGAGGCGCGCCAGAGGGCGGGATGGATGGTTTCAGGGGCGAGCGTGGCCATGGAGTTGGTGTTCAGAAGCTAAAATCCAGTTTACTGTATATTTATACAGTGGTCGGGGAAAATTCTAATGCAAGGCTGAAATATGCTCTATTGACATCTTTTGGTGCGGGAGCCAGGCGTGGTCTCGCCTACCTGAGAAAAGTTGGGGAACGAATCTGAGTGAAGAAGATTTCGCCCGGACGAGAATCGAGAGGTTCATGTCCGGATCTGTGAGGGCGTGAGGGTGCGATTCCCTTGCGCTACTCGACATGCGACGGTTCGCAAGCCCAGCAGCGACGC
>NZ_BAAILO010000316.1:0-246 GCF_054589115.1 Cupriavidus sp. 8B
CATCATCGTGCGCATCTTGATGTGCTGCTCTCGCATCCGATGCAACACCAGTGTCGCCTGCTGCTCCACTGTCTTCGGCGTCACTGCCGGCATGCCCGGCTGTTGCGCCGCCGTCCAGATCGCCCGCGCATCCGCCGCATCTGTCTTGTTGGTTCGCACGAATGGACGGACGTATTTCGCGTGCAGCAGCTTCACCTCATAGCCCATCTCGAGGAGCTTGCGAGCCCACCAGTGCCCGCTGCCGCA
>NZ_BAAILO010000317.1:0-11840 GCF_054589115.1 Cupriavidus sp. 8B
GTTTACAAGTAGCACTGCCTTATCGAGGACGCCGATTTGTGGGCAAACCTCAGCCCTGAGGGGAGAGGGAGAAACAGCCGTCGTCATGGCGCGCGGTTTTGGCCTGTTCGCCGGCTTCGGCAAATGCCCTGGGGTTGACCGCAGACTCAGGCCGCCATCCCCAGGAACTGCTGCAGCTCCGGCGTAGCCGGATTGCTGAACAATGCCTCCGGCGGCCCGATCTCATGCACCCGGCCCTGGTGCATGAACACCACGCGATTGCACACCTCGCGCGCAAAGCGCATCTCGTGCGTCACCATCAGCAGCGTCATGCCCTCGCTGGCCAGCTGGCGCACCACGTTCAGCACCTCCATCACCAGCTCCGGGTCCAGCGCCGAGGTAATCTCGTCGCATAGCAGCGCCCGCGGCTGCATCGCCAGCGCGCGCGCAATCGCAACCCGCTGCTGCTGCCCGCCGGAGAGCTGGTCGGGATAGCTGTCGAACTTCTCCCCCAGCGCTACCTTGGCCAGGCACTCGCGCGCGCGGGTCAATGCTTCCGACTCTTTGACGCCGGCCGCCACGGTGGGCGCCAGCATCACGTTGCGCCCGGCGCTCAGGTGCGGGAACAGGTTGAACTGCTGGAAGATCATGCCCACCTTGCGCCGCAGCGCGCGCAACTCCAGCTCGCTGCCCCCGAGCTTGGCGCCGGCCACGGTGATATTGCCTTCGTCGATGCTTTCCAGGCCGTTGATGCAGCGCAGGAGGGTGCTCTTGCCCGAGCCGCTCTTGCCGATGATGGCGATGACCTCGCCGGCCTCCACCTTCAGGTCGATGCCCTTGAGCACTTCGTTGGCGCCGAAGCGCTTCTTTACGTTTTCAATGGCGATGAGCGACATTGAGCTTCCTTTCCAGGTGACGGCTGTAGCGGGATAGCGGCCAGCACAGCGCAAAGTAGATCAGCGCGACCAGCGCGTAGACGGTAAAGGGGCTGAAGGTGGCGTTGGTGATCACCGTGCCGGCCTTGGACAGCTCGACAAAGCCGATGATGGACGCCAGCGCCGTGCCCTTGATGATCTGCACCACGAACCCCACGGTTGGCGCAATCGCAATGCGCAGCGCCTGCGGCAGGATCACGTAGCGCATCTGCTGCAGGTGCCCCAGCGAGAGGCAGCCGGCGGCTTCCCACTGGCCCTTGGGGATGGCCTCCACGCAGCCGCGCCAGATCTCTGCCAGGTAGGCGCCGGACCACAGCGACAACGCCAGGCCCGCGGCCAGCCAGGCCGGGATCTCCACGCCGAACAGCGCCAGCCCGAAAAAGGCCAGGAACAGCTGCATCAGCAGCGGCGTGCCCTGGAACACTTCGATAAAGGCCCAGGCCGCACGGCGCAGTGGCGCGCGGCGGCTGATGCGCATCAGCAGCACCAGCAGCCCGATGACGGCGCCGCCGGCAAAGGCCACCAGCGACAGCACCACGGTCCAGCGCACCGCCATCAGCAGGTTGCGCAGGATGTCCCAGGTTGAGAAATCGGTCATGACGCCCTCCGGAACAGCATGCCGCCAATGCCACGCAGCACCTGGCGCAGGCCGATGGCAAGCAGCAGGTAGATGGCCGTGGTCAGCAGGTAGACCTCGAACGCGCGGAAATTCCTGCCCTGGACGAAGTTGGCGGCAAAGGTCAGGTCCTCGACCGCGATCTGCGAGCAGACCGCCGAGCCCAGCATGACGATCACCACCTGGCTGGACAGCGCCGGCCAGATCTTCTGCAACGCCGGGCGCAGCACCACGTGGCGAAATACCTGGAAGGGCGCCATCGCCAGGCTGGCGCCGGCTTCGAGCTGGCCGCGCGGCACGGCCGCGATGCCCGCGCGGACAATCTCCGCGCTGTAGGCGCCAAGGTTGATCACCATGGCCAGGATGGCGGCCTGCATTTCACCCAGTTGCACGCCCGCGCTGGGCAGGCCGAAGAAGATGAAGAACAGCTGGATCAGGAACGGCGTATTGCGGATCAGCTCCACATAGCCGCCCGCGATGGCTGCCAGCCAGGCTGGGCCCTGGGTGCGCGCCCAGGCGCAGGCGATGCCGAGGGTCACCCCCAGCCCGCCGCCCACGGCGGTGAGTTCAGCCGTGACTTTGATGCCGTGCGCGAACACGCCGGCATAGTCGAAGGCCGAGAGGAAATCGAATTGGTAGGACATGCGGTAGCGATCGGTGGAGGCGCCCGGTTGGGGCGCTCATGAGCGCGGAGCTGGCGCAGTACGCCATGCCGCGGCGGTTGCCCGCCGGGCACGGCTTCCCGTGGCTTGGATCGTCAGTGCATCAAAGCATCAAGGCATCAAAGCGTGGACGGCAGCGGCATGCCGAGCCACTTCACCGTGATCGCGTTGAGCTCGCCGTCCTTCTTCACTTCCGCCAGGATGGCGTTGACCTTGGCTTGCAGCTTGGGCTCGCCCTTGTTCAGGCCGATGAAGCAGGGCGAGTTCTTGATCAGGAACTTGGGCTCCGGCTTCTTGGGCGGGTTCTTGGCGAGAATGGCGGCAGCCACCACATTGCCGGTCGCCACCAGTTGCACCTGGCCCGACAGGAACGCGCTGATGGTGCCGTTGTTGTCCTCATAGCGCTTGATGGTGGCTGTCGCCGGGGCGATCTTGGTCAGTTCCAGGTCCTCCACCGCGCCGCGCGTCACGCCGATTGTCTTGCCCGCCAACTCGGCGGCGCCGGTCACCTTCTGGTCGGCGGGGCCGAACACGCCGTTATAGAACGGTGCGTAAGCCTCGCTGAAGTCGATGGCCTTCTCGCGCTCGGCGTTCTTGCCCATGCTGGAGATCACCAGGTCCACCTTCTTGGTCTGCAGGTAGGGCACGCGGTTGGTGCTGGTCACCGGCACCAGTTCCAGCTTCACGCCCATTTTCCTGGCGATCAGCGCTGCCACGTCGATGTCCAGGCCCTGAGGCTTCATCTCGGCGTTGACCGAGCCGAATGGCGGAAAGTCCTGCGGCACCGCGACCTTGAGCACGCCGGCCTTGACCACGTCGTCCAGCGCTTCGGCGCCGGCGGTTTGCATCGAGAAGACGAGGGCGGCGGCACCGAGGCCGAGGAGGAGTTTGGAGAGCTTCATAAGGGTCCTTGCTAGCTTGCCGTTGGGGTGGATATTCAAAAAACGAAATCGATGAAGTGGATCGCGGGTCGCTGCTCGTTAGCGGATGCCAGCGCGCTCAGGCCGCACGCCCCAGCGGGCTCAGCGCCTGGCGCAGCGGATCCGGCGGTGCCTCGGGCGTGGCGGCGCTCAGGCCGGCCTCGACGTGGTACAGGTGCGCGTCCATCAACGCAATGGCGCGCTCGGTGTCTCCCGCGGCCAGCGCCGCCACGATCAGCACATGCTCGGCACAGGATTCGTTGGCCTGGTGGCTGGACTGGTAGCGCATGGCAATCAGCGTGGTGCGGGCGGTCAGGTCGCGCAGCGTGTCGGCCAGCAGCACGTTGCCCACGCATTCGCCCAGGCACACATGGAAGTCACCCAGCAGGTAGCTGCCCAAGGCGGTGTCGTCGGCGCTCAGCGCGCGCTGCTCCTGCGCCACGTGCTCCTGCAGCCGGCCGATGGCATCGGCGCGGGCCGGCGCGGCATAGCGCAGCAGGCCAAGCTCGATCGCGCGCCGGGCGGCAAATGCCTGCCGGGCTTCCTGCCGCGAGGGTTCGATCACAAACCAGCCGCGCCGGGCCGAGACCGTTACGATGCCGCGCGCCGCCAGCCGGGTCAGGGCTTCGCGCACCAGCGTCCGGCTGACGCCGAACAGCCCGGCCAGCGCCTGCTCTCCCAGCCGCGTGCCGGGCGCCAGCCGCTGGGCCAGGATCGATTGCGTGATGCGCTCGGCAATCTCGGCGGAGGTGCTGCCACGCACGTGGCCGGCGGCCTCGCCGAAGGCGGGAATGGAGGGGATGGAGGGGATGGCGAAAGTCATGCCAACCTCAGACGCAAGAGGTATGCCAGACTGATATACAAGCGTGATGTGCAGATTTTGTACGCAAAATGGCCTTGGCACGGGCCGGGCGCGCACCAGTTGGGAGCGGCTGTTGTCGCAGGCGAGTGCAGGTGCACGGCAGTGGTGCGGAACACATTGTCCACAAAGCCCCCAGGCGACGTGTGGGAGGCGTCGCCTGCCGCCCGGATAGGGCACAATGCAGCGCTGAATTCCGGCTCGCAGTGGTCGGGAAGCATGGGAAGCATGGGAAGCAGGGAAAAGGGAAAAGGGAATCGGGCATGAAAGGCATCGTCTTCAATCTGCTGGAAGAAGTCGTGATCCGCCATCATGGGGAAGACACCTGGGACGACCTGCTGGAGCAGGCTGGGCTCGGTGGGGCCTATACCTCGCTTGGCAGCTACCCTGACGAGGATGTCTACAGGCTGGTCGGCGTGGCCGCGCAGGCGCTGGGCATGGCGCCGTTCGATGTGCTGCGCTGGTTCGGGCGCGAGGCCATGCCCTCGCTGGCCAGCCGCTATCCGGGCTACTTCGCCGCGCATTCGGCCACGCGGCCGTTCGTGCTCAGCGTCAACGACATCATCCATCCCGAAGTCCGCAAGGTGTATCCCGGCGCCGACGTGCCCACCTTCGGCTTTCGCGATGAGGCCGATGGCACGCTGCTGATGCACTACAACTCGCCGCGGCGCCTGTGCGCGCTGGCCCAGGGCTTTGTGGAAGGCGCGGCCGACCATTTTGGCGAGACGCTGCGCTTCGAGCATATCGAATGCATGCATGACGGGGACGCCAGCTGCGTGTGCCGCATCGGCTTTCTCGGGCCCAAGGAAGCCTGAGCGCTCATGGACACGATCCCGTTGCTGGAGGCCGCGCAGGCCGAGAACCGGAAACTGCGCCGCAGGCTGGAGCGCGAGCGCTGCGCGCGCGTGGAGGCGGAGGCCATTGCCGAGAAAGGGCTGCGCGAGCTCTATGAGAAACAGGAGCAGCTGCAGCTCCTGGAGGCCGTTGCCGGCGCGGCCAACCAGGCCATCTCGGTGGCCGACGCGCTACAGTTCGCCGTGCGCACGGTGTGCTGCTACACCGGCTGGCAATTGGGCCATGCTTACCTGACCGATTTGGCCTGCGTGCAGCCGCGCCTGCTGTCCACCTCCATCTGGCACGGCGTGGACGGCGATGGTGGCCAGCGCTTCCACGAGTTCTATCAGTACACGGCGGCCGTGGAGTTTCGCGCGGGGGTCGGGTTGCCCGGGCGGGTGCTGGCCGCCTCGGCGCCGGCCTGGGTAGGCGACATTGCTCTGGACGCCAACTTTCCACGGGCTGGCGCAGCGCAGCGGGCCGGGTTGCACGCGGCCTTTGCCTTCCCCGTCTTGCTGGGCAGCGAAGTCACCGCGGTGCTGGAGTTCTTTGCGGACCGCGTGGCGGAGCCGGACGAGACGCTGCTGCACCTGATGACGCAGATCGGCAACCAGCTGGGCCGGGTTGTCGAGCGCAAGCGCGCCGAAGACCAGCTGATTCACGATGCCTTTCACGATCCGCTAACGGGGCTGCCCAACCGCGCATTGTTCGCGGACCGGCTGGCCCGCGCCGTGGCGCGCGGCAGCCGGCATCGCGAGCAGCCGTTTGCGGTGCTCTTTATCGACCTGGACCGCTTCAAGCTGGTCAACGACAGCCTCGGCCACCTCGCCGGCGACGCGCTGATCGTGCAGGTGGCGGCGCGGCTGGGGGAGTGCCTGCGCGTGGACGATACGCTGGCCCGCATGGGCGGCGATGAATTCACCATCCTGCTCGACAGCATCGACGACGTGAACGAGGCGGTGCGCATCACCGAGCGCCTGATGCATTCGCTTGAAACGCCGTTCGTGATCGAGGGCGAGCAGCTCTACGCCAGCGCCAGCATCGGCATTGCCACCAGCCCGCTCGGCTACGCATCGGCCGAGGAAATGCTGCACCATGCGGACCTGGCCATGTACCGGGCCAAGACGCTGGGCAAGGGGCGCTACGAGATCTACGACGCCACCATGCACGAGCGCGCGGTGAGCCGCCTCGCGCTGGAATCCAGCCTGCGGCGCGCGTTGCACAATGGCGAGTTCGTGCTGCATTACCAGCCCGTGGTGATGCTGGAGACCGAGGGCATCGTGGGCGTGGAAGCGCTGGTGCGCTGGCGCAAGTCCGAGTCCGAGCTGGTCTATCCCGCCGAGTTCATCGCCGTGGCGGAAGAGACCGGCATGATCCTGTTGCTTGGCATGTGGGTGCTGCGCGAGGCCTGCACCACCATGGCGCGCTGGCACAAGGAGTTTCCGCGCACCCCGGCGCTGACCGTCAGCGTTAATGTCTCGGCGCGCCAGTTTGCCCAGCACGATTTCGTGCAGCATGTGGCCCGCGTGCTTGCCGACACCGGAATCGCGCCGGAAACGGTGCGGCTGGAGATCACCGAGAGCATCACCATGGTGGACTCCGAGCGCACCGTTGCCGTGCTCGGCCAGTTGCGCGACCTGGGCGTGCGCATCAGCATCGACGATTTCGGCACGGGCTACTCATCGCTGAGCTACCTGCACCGTTTCCCGCTCGATATCCTGAAGATCGACCGCTCCTTTGTCGCGCAGCTCGACCGCGGCGAGGAAGGCCTGCAGATCGTGCAGACCATCATGAGCCTGGCGCGCAACCTTGGCATCGAGGTGGTGGCCGAGGGCACCGAGACCTCGCGGCACGTTGAGCACCTGCGGGCGCTGGGCTGCGATTTCGGGCAGGGCTACTTCTTCTCCCGGCCGCTCGAATCGGAGGATGTCTCCACCTTGCTAAGGGAACGGGTTCCAGCGCCAAGCCTGGCCTGACCCGATCAGCGCAGGCCCGCTGCCGCCACCGGCTGGAACGCGGCAGCGGAGAACAGCTTGCCGCCGCTCAGGCTCTCAAAGCCGAGCAGGGTCACGCGCGCCTGTGCCTCCAGCGCTTGCGCCTGGGCCACCGCGCGGCTGGACGAAAACCGGCCCGGAGCGGGGCGAAGTCCGACTCATGTCCATCTCCTTTTTCGGAAAGCTGGGAAGCGGCGCCATCTCCACTTAGAAAAATTCGCTCAACAAGTTACTTGCATGATGGTATCTACAACTCTATACTCACTTTCATCTTGATAGCAACGTGGATTCCCGGAGGTCGCGAACATGCAGAAAAAGCCCCTCGACAATGCGCCTTGCCCCATCGCCCGCAGCCTGGCGCGGGTGGGTGAGCCGTGGAGCATCCTGATCCTGCGGGAGGCGTTCTATGGCAACAGCCGCTTCGACGAATTCCAGAAACAGCTGGGCATTGCGCCCAACATGCTGGCCCGCCGCCTCGAAACCCTGGTGCGCGAGGGCCTGCTGGAGCGGCGCCAGTACTGCGAGCGGCCGCCCCGCTTCGAATACCTGTTGACCGACCGGGGCCGCGAATTCCGCCCGGTGATGCTGGCGCTGCTGGCCTGGGGCAACCGCCACTTCTCGCCAGAAGGCGAGACCGTGCTGCTGGTGGACCGCCAGACCGGCGCCACCGTCACGCCGATCCTGGTGGATGCGCAGACCGGGCATCCCATTACCGAAGCGAATCACGTCGTGGTGGCCGGGCCGGCCGCCAGCGAGCGCATGCGTGCCAAGTTTCAAAAATCAGCGGGCGTACGCGCGGCCATCGCACCGGACGTCCCGCAGGCAGCGGACTGCGTCTGAAAAGACCACAGCACTCCAGCACAACAACGACAAAGCGAAAGCAAGAGGAAGCGTCATGACTAGCGACATCACCGCCGAGCGTGCAGGCCCGGCGCCCACTCCCGTATCCAGCAAGCCCCGCGTCAGCCGCAAGCGGCTGCTCGCGACCGGCGCGCTCATCGCCGCAGGCCTGGGCGTCGCCGCCTTCGGCCAGCACTGGTGGACGCACGCCCGCTTCCTGCAAAGTACCGATGACGCCTACGTGGGCGGCGAGGTCACGGTGATCGCGCCCAAGGTGCCGGGCTACCTGGCCGAAGTACTGGTGACCGACAACCAGCAGGTGCACGCCGGCGACCTGCTGGCCCGGATCGACGACCGCGACTACCGCGCAGCGCTGGCCAAGGCGCAAGGGGCGGTGGCCGCGCAGCAGGCGCTGCTGGCCAACCTCGACGCCACCCGCTCCTTGCAGGAAGCCGTGATCGGCCAGGCCCGGGCGGCGGTCACCGCGGTCAATGCCGACACGCTGCGGGCGCGCGACGACCAGGCCCGTTACCAGAGCCTGGCGGCCAAGTCCGCCGTATCGGTCCAGAGCTCGCAAAAGGCCGACTCGGACTACAAGCAATCGCTCGCCAACACGCAGAAGGCGCAGGCCAGCCTGCTCGCCGCGCAGCGCCAGGTCGACGTGATCGCCACGCAGAAACTGCAGGCGCAGGCGGCGCTTGCGCAAGCCATTGCCGAACGCGACATCGCTAAATTGAACCTGGGCTACACCGAGCTGCGCGCGCCGATCGACGGCACCATCGGCAACCGGCGCGCCCGCGTGGGTTCCTACGCTGCGGGCGGCGCCCAGTTGCTGTCGGTGGTGCCGGCGCGTGGCCTGTGGGTCGATGCCAATTTCAAGGAAGGGCAGCTGGCGCATCTGCGCCCGGGCATGCGTGCCACGGTCGAAGCCGATGTGCTGCCGGGCCACGTCTTCCACGGCCGCGTGCTCAGCCTGGCGCCGGCCACCGGCGCGCAGTTCAGCGTGCTGCCGCCGGAGAACGCCACCGGCAACTTCACCAAGATCGTCCAACGCGTGCCGGTGCGCATCATGCTGGATGACAAAGAGGCCGCGCTAGGCCTGCTGCGGCCCGGCCTGTCCGTGGTGGCCGAAGTCGATTCCCGTGCCGACGCGCAGGTGCAACCATGAGCAGCGGCGTCCTGGCCGGGCCCGGGCAGGCCACGCAGCCGATACAGCCAGCCGCGCCCCCCCAGCCTTCCCCGCCGGCGGTTTCCCCGGCCTCCATGAGCATGGCCGCCAAGGTGCTGGCCTTTGCCACCATGTGCGTGGGCATGTTCATCGCGCTGCTGGATATCCAGATCGTGTCGGCCTCGCTGCGCGATATCGGCGGCGGGTTGTCGGCGGGCACCGATGAAACCGTATGGGTGCAGACCAGCTACCTGATCGCCGAGATCATCGTCATTCCGCTGTCGGGCTGGCTGTCCCGCGTGATGTCCACGCGCTGGCTCTTTGCCGTGTCGGCGGCGGGCTTTACGCTGACCAGCATGCTGTGCGGCATCGCCTGGAATATCCAGAGCATGATCGCCTTTCGCGCCATGCAGGGCTTCCTGGGCGGCTCGATGATCCCGCTGGTGTTCACCACCGCCTTCGCCTTCTTCGCCGGCAAGCAGCGCGTGATCGCCGCGGCCACCATCGGCGGCCTGGCCTCGCTGGCGCCCACGCTCGGGCCCACCGTGGGCGGCTGGATCACCGACAACTACTCCTGGCACTGGCTGTTCTTCATCAACCTGGTGCCTGGCATCTTCATCGCGGTAGCGGTGCCATTGCTGGTGCGCGTGGACCGGCCCAACTGGTCGCTGGTGCGCGGCGCGGACTACCTCGGCATGACGCTCATGGCGCTGTTCCTCGGCTGCCTGCAATACACGCTGGAAGAGGGCCCGCGCTGGGACTGGTTCGGCGACGACACCATCCGCGCCACCGCCTGGATCGCGGCTATTGCAGGCGTCGGCTTTGTCTGGCGCAGCCTGACCTACGAGCATCCGATCGTGGACCTGCGTGCGCTCAAGGACCGCAACTTCGCGCTCGGCTGCTTCTTCTCGTTCATCGCCGGCGTAGGCATCTTCGCCACCATCTATCTCACGCCACTGTTCCTGGGCCGCGTGCGCGGCTTCAGCGCGCTGCAGATCGGCTTGGCGGTATTCTCCACCGGCGTGTTCCAGGTCATGTCGATCCCGATCTACGCGTTCTTCGCCAACCGCGTGGACCTGCGCTGGCTGATGATGTTCGGGCTGGGCTGCTTTGCCTTCTCGATGTGGCAGTTCGCGCCCATCACGCACGACTGGGGCGCGCAGGAACTGCTGCTGCCGCAAGCGTTTCGCGGCATGGCGCAGCAGTTCTCGGTGGCGCCGGCGGTCACGCTCACGCTCGGTGCGCTGTCTCCCGAGCGGCTCAAGCTGGCTTCGGGGCTGTTCAACCTGATGCGCAACCTGGGCGGCGCGATCGGCATCGCCGGCTGCGCGACCATCCTGAATGACCGCACCAACCTGCATTTCCAGCGCCTGGCGGAGCACCTGAACTACAGCAACGAGGCCATGGGCGCGCTGCTGCAGGCGGTGGGCAGCAATATGGCGGCGCTTGGCCACGACGCCGCCGATTCGCAGACCGCCGCGCTCAGGCAACTGTGGGCACTGACCTGGCGCGAGGCGCAGACGCAGACCTTTGGCGATGCTTTCCTGTTCATCATGGTGTGCTTCGTCGTTGCTACCGCCATGGTGCCGCTGATGCGCGAGGTGGCGCCGCCGAAGGCGCCGTCCGCCGATGCGCATTGAGACCAATGCAACCGGGAGATTGATGATGCATACCCGTTTAACCAGCGCCCTGGCCTGTGCCACGCTGCTTGCCGCCATGGCGGCCCAAACCGTCCACGCCGGCACGGAGCGTCCGCGCGACGGCGGCGTGGGATGTGCCCGCACCGACAATCGCTACTGCAAGGTCACGCATGAGCTTGGGGACGGCGCTGCGCGCGCGGCATCGCAGGGATCGGAGAGCTTCAGGCGGCACGCCTTGGTGCCGGGCCCTGCCGCCGCGGACGGCATGCGCAGGCGCCTGGCATCGGCCGCCGGCTTCCTGGCGGGTGCGGAGCAAGCCGGAGAGGCAGGCGGCGCGGTAATTTCCAACGAGGCGCAGTAGGCGCCTTTTCACTGTTATCCAAGTCGGACATCGAAGCGGAGAACGTCATGAAGATTCTGGTCCTGGGCGCTGGCGCCATGGGTGGTTACTACGGCGCTCGCCTGATGCAGGCCGGGGCGGATGTCACGTTCCTGGTGCGGCCACGGCGCGCCGAAGTGCTCGCGCGCGATGGCCTTGTCGTGCGCAGCGAGCTTGGCGATGTCCGCGCCCCCGTGAAGACGGTGCTGGCCGAGGACGTCAAGGCGGACTACGACCTGGTCCTGCTGGCATGCAAGACCTATGACCTGGACAGCGCGATGGCCGCGCTGGACCCGGCGCTCGGCGCCAGCGGCGGCAAGCGCGCGGCGATCCTGCCGCTGGTCAACGGGCTGCGCGCGTATGAGACGCTGGACTCGCGCTACGGCCGCGACAGGGTGCTCGGCGGCGTCTCGTACATTGCCACTACGCTGGGCATCACCGGTGAAGTGGTGCATCAAGGCGCGGCCGACCGGCTCATCGTGGGCGCTCGCGCCGAGTCGGCGCAAGGCCTGGCCAGCGCTTTCCATGAACTCGCGGCCAGCACGCCCGGCACGCGCGAGCTGTCACCTGCCATCGACCAGGCGCTGTGGAACAAATGGGTGATGATCTCGGCCGGCGCGCTGATGACCTGCCTGATGCGCGGCACGGTCGGCGAGATCGTCAGGACCGTGGACGGCCGCGCGCTGATGCGGCAGGCCATGGACGAATGCGCGGCGGTGGCGCGCCTGTCGGGGCACGCCTTGCCCGAGCCGGTGGCCCAGGCCATGGCCGCGCGCTTGCTGGACGAGAGCTCGACCTGGGCCGCCTCCATGATGCGCGATATCGCGCAGGGTGCGCCCCGCCTGGAGGCGTACGACATCGTCGGCGACATGGCGCAGCGTGCCGCGCGGCTGGGGCACGACGTGCCGCTGGTGCGCATCGCCTATAGCCACCTGCAGGTCTACGAAGCGCAGCGCGCCGCGGCCTAGCGCGCCGAGCCCGCGTGCGCGGCGGCCGCCGCGCGGCGCTCCCGCG
>NZ_BAAILO010000317.1:11954-27822 GCF_054589115.1 Cupriavidus sp. 8B
CCAAAGTACGCCTTGAAGGCACGCCCGAACGCGGCCTCCGAAGCATAGCCGCATTGCTCGCCGATGCTGGCCGCGGAGTCGCGGTCCTGCGTCAGCAGGCGGGCGGCCATTTCCATGCGCAAGGTGGTCACGAACTGCAGCGGCGTCTCGCCGCTGAGCTGCGAGAAGCGCCGCGCAAACGTGGCGCGCGACACATGGCACACCGCCGCCAGCGACGCCACCGACCACGGCTCGGCCGGCGCGCGCAGCACCGCATCGATCGCCTTGGACAGCCGCGCATCGGCCATCAGCGCCAGCAGGCTATGCGTGACGCCGCCCTGCGCGATCAGCGCGCGCAACAGCAAGGTCAGCAATGCGGTGGAGAGCTGCCCGATGACCGCCGTGCCACCCGGCTCGGGTGCCTGCGCCTCATTGCGCATCATGTTGATCAGCGCGTCCAGCCAGGCGCAATCGGCGCGCTGCGCGGTGGCCACGCGCAGCACCGGCGGCAGCTTGCGCAACAGCATCGTGCCCGGCAAGCCCAGCACGAACGTGCCACACAGCATGTCCAGCGGATGCGCGTCGCCGGGCATCGTCACCTCGGTCAGCAAGCCATTGAAGCGCGTTGTCTGGGCCGGCATGGCGGCGTGCGGGCCGGCGACATCGTCGGGCAGGCTGCGCAGCGTGTGCGCGCTGCCTTGCGGGAACAGCAGCACGTCGCCCGCATCGAGGGAGATGGCCTCCTGCGCCACCAGCGCGCGCGCCTGCCCCTTCAGGATGATGTGATATGGCAGGTGGCCGGCGGGCGCCGCCGCGTTGTCCACGCGCCAGTTGCCGGCGAAGTGGCAGTGCAGGTCGACGGTGCCGGCGGGCGAAAGCATGCGCACGAGTTCGGTCAGGCTATCCATGGCGGGAGCGGTGGGAGCGGTGGGAGCAAAACGGAAACGATGGGTTGAGACGATGGAGCAAGATAACTAGACGATTATATGCGGTAAGTCGCGCTTGGCACGCCTAGACTTCAGTCCATGGAAGCAGCGCAGCAAACACGGCGCGGGTCCATCAACCAACCCTGGAAAGGAGTGCCATCATGTCCCGTCTTCACACCATCAACATCGCCGAAGCCACTGGCCAGGCCGCTCAGCTGTTCGCCGCTATCAAGAGCGCCGTCGGCAAGGTGCCCAACGCCTACGCGGTCATCGGCAGCAATGCCCCCGAGGTGCTTGCCAACGCGCTGCAGACCGGCGCGCTGCTCAAGAACTCGACGCTCAGCGCCCGTGAGCTCGAAGCGATCAACCTCGCCGTCAGCGAAGCTTCAGGTTGTGACTATTGCGTGGCCGCGCATACGATGACCGGCAAGATGGCCGGCTATACCGCCGAGCAAACGCGTGAGCTGCGCGCCGGCGAGTACCCGCAAGACAGCAAGATCGACGCGCTTGTCCGCTTCGCACTGGCCGTGGCCACGACCTCCGGCACGGTGCCTGCCAGCGTCGTGACCAATGTGCGCGAAGCCGGCTACACCGATCGCCAGATCGTCGAGAGCATCCAGGCCATCAGCGCGATCCTGTTCACCAACATGATCAATCGTGTCAACGATACGGTGATCGATTTTCCGAAGGTGGCGTGAGTAAGGCGGCAGGCGGGGCGATCGTGACCCGCCTGCCGTCTTGCTCCGGCCGATCCAGCTGTTCTCGGTCAGCGATGTGTTTGGCAGCTGGGCGCAGGCGCAGAGCCGGCAATTTGCCGATGGCGGCGAGTTCGACAAGA
The DNA here is from genome assembly GCF_054589115.1 of Cupriavidus sp. 8B. NCBI lineage: Bacteria > Pseudomonadati > Pseudomonadota > Betaproteobacteria > Burkholderiales > Burkholderiaceae > Cupriavidus > Cupriavidus sp. 8B. Next base: position 13,698 of record NZ_BAAILO010000317.1, read on the forward strand.
TTTACCAGAGCCGCCAGTAAGCCGGGCGCGGGCGGCGGGTGAGTCCCGCTGCCCGCTTGCGGATGGCGTATCCCTTATGGCTTTGTTGCGGCTTTTTTACGGCTTTGCGCTCAAGCCATTCAGGTGCTTGACCAGCTTGCCCAGCGTGGTGGCCTGGATCAGCAGGCTGAACACCACCACCAGGTAAGTCACGCCGATCAGCATCTCGCGGCCGTGGAACTCCGGCAGCGATAGCGCCAGCGCAATCGAGATGCCGCCGCGCAGGCCGCCCCAGGTCATGATGGTGGCCGAGTGCGGATTGAGCCGGCGGAAGTTCTGCAACGCCAGCAGCGGGATGGCCACGCTGATGCCGCGGGCAATCAGCACCACGGGAATCGCCGCCAGCCCCAGCCAGACGATATTCAGTTGCAGGGACAGCGCGATGATCTCCAGCCCGATCAGGCCGAACAGCACCAGGTTGAGCAACTCGTCCAGCAGGCCCCAGAAGTTGAACAAGTGCTCGCGGGTCTTTTCCGACATGGACTTGGAGGTGCTGTGGTTGCCGATCACCAGGCCCATGATGACTACCGACAGCGGAGCGGACACGTGCACGGTTTCGGCAAGGCTATAGCCGCCGGTGGCGAGCGCCAGCGTGATCAGGATCTCGACCGGATAGCTGTCGATTCCGCGCAGCAGCACCGACGCCACGTAGCCCACCACAACGCCCAGCACCACGGCGCCCAGCACTTCGCGCACCAGCGCGACCGCCACGTGGGAAGCGGAGAACTCGGTGGCGCCGGTAGCTAGCCCCACCAGGGTCAGGAATGCCACCACCGCGGTGCCGTCATTGAACAGCGACTCGCCGGCGATCTTGGTTTCCAGGCTTTCGGACGCGCCCGCGTTCTTGAGCACGCTGAGCACGGCGATAGGATCGGTGGGGGAAATCAGCGCGCCGAACACCAGGCACCACAGCAGGCTGATCGGGTGGCCCAGCCACTGCGCGACATAGAAGAAGCCGAACCCGACCGCCGCGGTCGAGATCACCACGCCTACTGTAGCCAGCATGACCACGGCCCGGCGCTGGCGGCGCATGCGCGAGAGGTCGACGTGCAGGGCGCCGGCGAACAGCAGCAGGCTGAGCAGGCCGTGGAAGACCACGTCGGAGAAATCGATCTGGGCCACGAGCTTGCGGGCCTGCGCGACCATTTCCGGATGGTTGAGGCCAAGGATGGACACGCTCAGGCAGGTCACCAGCCCGACGGCGGTGATGCCCAGGGTGTCGGGCAGCTTGATGAAGCGATGGTTGATGACGCCAAAAATGGCGATGAGGGTAAAAAGGGCGCCAGTCCCTTGGAATACAGTCATGCGGGGGAGTTCTCCTTGCCTTGCGGGGCGCTGATCTTGATGTTGTGTGGATTTTGTGCCACTTCAACGATACCAGTATTCAGGAGATTTCCTCAAGCACTCGCCGAAGCCGCCGAACGAGCCAAGGCCGCGCGCCATGACGACGGCTGTCTCTCCCTCTCCCCCAGCCCCTCCCGCATGCGGAAGAGGGGAGCACGACAACGCAGATCCGGCTTTGTCGGCAGCCTGGGGTTCAGCAGCCGCTGCCCCCTCTTGCTTACCCATCTGGCCACTTCATCAACAGTTCAAGCTGCGCCGCCATGCGCCCTGGCCAGGCGGAACTGGCCCACCGCATCGGCCAGTTTGTTGGCTTGCTCATGCAGGAAACCGGCGGCGGCCGAGGCTTGCTCGACCAGCGCCGCATTCTGTTGCGTCGCGCCGTCGAGCTGGCTCACGGCCTGGTTGACCTGCGTGATGCCCACGCTTTGCTCGCTGCCGGCATTCGAGATTTCGCGCAGCACCTGCTCGACCTGCTTCACGCTGGCCACGATGCTGTTCATCGTCTCCCCGGCATCGCGCACCAGCTCCGCACCCGAGTCCACCTTGGCCACCGATTTGCTGATCAGCCCCTTGATCTCCTTGGCGGCCTGGGCGCTGCGCTGGGCCAGCGTGCGGACCTCGCCAGCCACCACGGCGAATCCGCGCCCCTGCTCGCCGGCGCGGGCGGCTTCCACGGCAGCGTTGAGCGCCAAGATGTTGGTCTGGAAGGCGATGCCGTCGATGACCCCGATGATGTCGTGGATCTTGGCAGAGGCGGTGGAGATTTCCTGCATGGTGGTTACCACGCGGGAGACGGCATCGCCCCCGCGATTGGCGACCTGGGAGGCAGCCGCCGCCAGTTCGCCGGCGCGCACGGCGGCCTCGGCCGAGTTTTGCACGGTGCCGGTGAGCTCGTCCATGGCAGCCGCTGTCTGCTCCAGGCTGGCCGCGGCTTGCTCGGTGCGCGAGGACAGGTCGATATTGCCCTGCGAGATCTCGGCGGTTGCCGTGCGCACCGATTCGCTGCTGTCGCGGATATCGATCAGCACGGTGGCGAGCTTGTCGGCAAACTGGTTGAACGCACGGGCGATCTGCGCGACCTCGTCGTTGCCGTCGGACGGCAGGCGCTTGGTCAGGTCGCCGTTCCCGGAGCCGATTTCGTCCATCGCCTCGCGCACTTGGGAAAGCCGCCGGAATGCCGAGGCAGTCATGACCGAGCCGACACCCGCGGCGAGGAAGGCCACCGCGACCAGGGTCATGAACATGGCCTGCAGGACATTGCGCAGGCCGGCCAGGGCTTCGTCCTCATCCATGGCAACCACCAGTTCCCAGTCGGAGTTCTTGACCGGCTCCGCATGCAGCAGCTTGGTAGCGCCGCCGATCTTCACTGCGAACGGCTGCTCGGGATCGGACAGGCTGGCCAGGGCGTTCGCCGTCAGGTCGGCGGACCAATCGGTGGCCGGCTTGAGGTTCAGTCTGGCATCCGGATGCGCCACGATGCGGCCGCTCTTGTCGGCCAGGAAAGCGAAGCTGGCCGGGGTGGGGTGAATGCCGTTCACGGTGAAGGTCACGGCGTCCAGGTTCACATCGGCGGCCACCACGGCCTTCAGCTGGCCGTTGGCCAGCACCGGCAAGGCCAGCGTCACCACGAGCTTCTTGGTCGCGACATCTTCATACGGCTGCGTGATGACCAGCTTGCCGGCGCTGACGGCGGCCTGGTACCACGGGCGGCCCGTGGGATCGTAGTCGGCGGGGATGCCAAGGTCGCGGGAAAACACCGCGTGCTTGTCCGGGTAGCCAGCGTAAGCCACGACAAAGCCGCCGGATTTTTCCAGCTGCGTGACCGCGGACATGGGATCGGTGGAAAGGCTCTCCGGCGAGACGGCTTGCACCATGGCGGCTCGCGCGGTCAGCCACTCGGTGATGGCTTGTGCGTTGCCTTGGGTGATCGTGGCGAGGTTTTGCCGCAGCGTGCGTTCGTCGCTGTGCTTCGTGACCACATAGGTGATGCCGGTGGATGCCGACAGGGCGGTGACAACAATGGCGACACAGGTCGCCGTAATGCGTGTACGGAGCGAGAGAAGCATGCGCAGTGGGTAGGGGGCGGTTGTGAAAAAATGGCCTCCGACAATTTTGTTGTCGGCCAGCATGCCCCGGCTAACGGAAGGCTGGACGGGAACTGTAGGGCTGGAACGGCAATGTGCAGACATTTCACCGCGCTGGCGCATGGCGATGGTCCGCGGCGTGGTGAATACGCCGCTATTGCGCAGCGGGGCTCATTGTTCCGCACCGCCCTTGCCTCAGTCGCCAACCGCAAAAAATGCCAAAAACCGACGCATGATCGGGGACAGTGCCCCGGTGCGATGCGCCACCAGCACCCGGCTGGCGGCATCTTGACCAGCCAGTGGCCGGTACGCCACGCCGGGGATGCCGGTGCGCGCGTAAATCTCCGGCAGCACCGACACGCCGGCGCCGCTCGCCACCAAGCCGATGATGGTGGTCGCCTCCCGTGCCTCCTGGCCGATGCGCGGGGCAAAGCCCGCCCGGTTGCAAAGCGTGGTGACGTGGTCGAACAGCCCGCATCCCAGCCCGCGGGGGAACAGCAGGAAGGGCTGTGCGGACAGCGCACCGATATCGATCCCGGCGTCGTCGATCGGGTTTGCCAGTGTGTGCGCGGCAGGCAGCACGGCGACCAGCCGGTCGGCCAGCACCTCGTGCACGGTGATGCTGGCGGGCGGATAGAACTGGGGTGACGGCCGCAGGAAGCCAATGTCGATCTCGCCTTTCTCCAGTCCCTGCAACTGCTGCCCGGTGGACATATGCACCAGTTCCAGCATGGCGCGCGGATGGTCAACGCGGAACTGCTGCACCGCGCGCGGAAACGCATCCTGCATCGGCACCGACGCGGTAAAGGCCACGCGGATCTCGCCCGCCTCGCCGGCGGCCACCTGCCTGACCACCTCGCGGGCTTGCTCCAGGTTGGCGAGCGCCGCCTTTGCCTTGTCCAGGAACAGCGTGCCAGCCGGCGTCAGCGCCACGTGGTGGCGGGAACGGTCGAGCAGGGGGCTGCCGAGTTCGTCTTCCAGCGCCTTGATCTGGGTGCTCAGCGGCGGTTGGCTGATATGGAGCTTGCGCGCGGCCTCGCTGAAGCTCAGCGCTTCGGCCACGGCAACGAAATAGCGGAGTTGGCGGAAATCCATTGGTTATATCGAAGTGCAATAACAAGCGGCTTGAAAACGTATTGGACAGTATCACGGCGGCTGGCCAGAATGCACGCAAACGGTTTCGAACCGCATGACAGATTGCACTATCAGGAGACAAGCATGCTGCGCCGACCCTACCTTGCCGGCTTTCTGGCCGCCGCGCTGTCGCTGGCCGCCAGCACCGCCAGCGCCGAGACCTACCCGGCCAGGCCCATCCGGCTCGTCGTGCCGTATGCCGCGGGCGGCGGGGTGGATATCGTGGCGCGCTCGGTCGGGCAGAAGATGAGCGTGCTGCTCAAGCAGCCCATCATCGTCGACAATCGCCCCGGCGCCAGCACCAATATCGGCATGGAGGCCGTGGCCAAGGCTGCGCCGGACGGCTACACCATCATGATGGCGTCCAACAGCCTGGCCACCAATGCCGCGCTGTTCGCCAAGCTGCCGTTCGACCCGGCGCGGGATTTCACGCCGGTGGCGCGCGTGGGGCAGGCCTCGCTGGTGCTGGTGGTGCCGGCAAAATCCAGCGTGGCGTCGCTCAAGGGCCTGGTCTCCCAGGCGCAGGCCCAGCCAGGCAAGCTCAGCTACGCCTCCGCCGGCAACGGCAGCTCGGGCCATCTCGCCGGCGAGCTGTTCAAGGAAGCGGCGCACATCGATGTGCTGCACGTGCCTTACAAGGGCGGGGCGCCCGCCATCACCGACCTGCTGGGCGAGCGCATCTCGTTCATGCCGATCAACCCGCTCGAAGTCATCACGCATATCCGCGCCGGCACGCTGCGCGCCATCGCGGTGGCGAGCGACCAGCGCACGCCGCTGCTGCCGGATGTGCCGACCTCGCGCGAGCAAGGCCTGCCGGGCTTTACCGCCTCGGTGTGGTGGGGGCTGGTGGCGCCGGCCAAGACCCCGCCGGCCGTGGTCCATGCGCTCAACACCGCGGCCAACGCCGCGCTGGGCGACCCCGACGTGCGCAAGCAGCTCGCGCAACTTGGCGTGACCATCCTGCCGGGCACGCCCGAGGCCTTCGGCCAGTTCGTGCGCGGTGAAACCACCACCTGGAACGGCGTGATCCGCAAGGCGGGCATCACGGCCGACTGAAGCATCCGACGCGATCCAAGGCGATCCAACACGATCCAAGAGAATCCTCCATGTCCGAGATCCAAGCCCAAGCCCAGCCGGACGCGCAGCGTCCCTCCATCCTGGTGGTCAGCGCGCACGCTGCCGATTTTGTCTGGCGTGCCGGCGGCGCCATCGCGCTGTATGCCGAGCGCGGCTACAACGTCAGGATCGTCTGCCTGTCCTTTGGCGAGCGCGGCGAGTCCGCCAAGATGTGGCGCCAGCCGGGCATGACGATGGAGCGCGTCAAGGCCGCGCGGCACGAGGAAGCGCAGCAGGCCGCCGACATCCTGGGCGCCACGCTGGAGTGCTTCGACCTGGGGGACTACCCCATGCGCGTGACCGACGCAGCGCTGCTGCGCCTGGCCGATCTCTACCGCGAATTGCGGCCCGAACTGGTGCTGAGCCACTCGCGCGAAGACATCTACAACTTCGACCACCCGCTCGCCACGCATGTAGCGCAGGAAGCGCGGGTCATCGCCCAGGCGCATGGCTACAAGCCCGAGGTGCCGGTGATCGGCGCGCCGCCGGTGTTCCTGTTCGAGCCGCACCAGCCCGAGCAATGCAACTGGAAGCCCGACGTGCTGCTCGATATCTCCTCCGTATGGGAGAAGAAGCAGCGCGCCTTCGCGACCATGGCGGCGCAGGAGCATCTGTGGGAGTACTACACCCGCGTGGCCCTGCAGCGCGGCGCGCAGGCCGCGCGCAACTCCGATCGCAAGGTGAAGTACGGCGAAGGCTATGCGCGCGTGTTCCCGCAGGTAACGCAGAGCCTGGCATGAAGACCATCGCCTATCGCAACATCCTGCGCGCGGCCGCCGCGGACATCGACGCGCTGGGCGCCGCCGGTGTCGCCACCGTCCACGAGGCGCTGCGCCGCACCGGGCTGATGAAGCCATACATGCGGCCGGTCCAGTCCCGTGCCGCCATTGCCGGCAGCGCCGTGACGGTGCTCATGCATCCCGGTGACAACTGGATGATCCACGTCGCGGTGGAGATGGTGCAGCCCGGCGACGTGCTGGTGGTGGCGCTGGTCAGCGACTGCAGCGATGGGTTGTTCGGCGACCTGCTGGCCACCTCGCTCAAGGCACGCGGCGCGCGCGGCCTGGTGATCGACGGCGGCGTGCGCGATGTGTCCACGCTTAATGCCATGGGCTTCCCGGTCTGGTCGCGGGCGGTCTCGGCGCAGGGCGCGGTCAAGGAAACCGTGGGCGCGGTCAATGTGCCGGTGGTCTGCGCCGGCGCCCACGTGCGGCCCGGCGACGTGATCGTGGCCGACGACGATGGCGTGGTGGTGGTGCCGCGCCCGCTCGCCGCCGAGACCGCGCGCCGTGCCGCCGAGCGCGGGGCCATGGAGGAGGGCAAGCGCGCTACGCTGGCCTGCGGCGTGCTGGGGCTGGACATGTACCAGATGCGCGAGGCGCTGGCGGCCAGGGGCCTGGCGTATTCCGACCAGACCGTGGACTGGTATAGCGGCTTCGACGAGGCCTGACCTGGCGGCCATCGCCGGTTCGCAATCTGGTATAAGCCTCGCAGACACGAATCCAGACACGAATCCAGGCCGGGGAGCCAGATGGAACTGCGCCAGCTTCAGTATTTCGTCCGCGTGGTGGAGCTCGGTAGCATGAGCCGCGCCGCGCTCGACCTCGACATGGTGCAGTCCGCCATGAGTCAGCAGATCAGCCGGCTGGAGAGCGAGCTGTCCACCCGGCTGCTGCGCCGGACCACGCGCGGCGTGACGCCCACCGAGGCCGGGCTGGCTTTCTTCCGCGAGGCCCAGCTGGCCTTGCGCCATGCCGAGCAGGCCAAGCGCGCCGCCCACCACGCGCGGCTGTCCGGCACGGTCAGCGTAGGGCTGGCGCCCACCACCGCTTCGGTCATCGGCGTGCCGCTGATGCGCGCCATGCGCGAGCGCTATCCCGATGTGCGCCTGCATATGGTGGAGAGCCTGTCCGGCCACCTCAGCGCCATGCTCAATGCCCGCCAGCTCGACCTGGCCGTGCTGTTCGACACCGTTGTGGCACGCCGCTGGAGCGTGACGCCGCTGCTTGAGGAAACCCTGTTCCTGATCCGCTCGCGCAAGGCGCTGCCGGCCGATGTCGACGCCGACGCGCCGCTGCGGCTGCGCATGGCGCAGTTGCGGGACGTGCCGCTGATCATGCCCACCGGCCTGCATGGGCTGCGCAGCACGCTCGATGCTGCCTTCGCCCGCGTGAAGATCGTGCCGCAGGTGGTGCAGGAGGTGGATTCCCTGGCCATGCTGATGGACGCCGTCGATCTCGGGTTTGGCGCCACCTTGCAGCCCTGGGCCGCCGTGGGGCGTTACGCCGATGCGCAGGAGCGCTTCCACCTGGCCGAGATCGCGGACCCCAAGGCGCGGCGCCAGAATGCGCTGTGCAGCCTCTCCGACGATGAGCTGTCGCCCGCGGCGCTGGCCTTGCGCGTGGTGCTGGCCGATTGCGCCCGCGAACTGGTGCGCTCCGGCGCCTGGCGAGGCGCGCGGCTGCTTGGGCCGGAGGGCTGAAGCAGTCGCACACCCGGGGGTATCACGATTCGTGATGCCCCCATGCGATCCGGAGGCTTAGCAGGAAGCCGGCGGCCCGCTACAGTGCGGGCTTCCCCACCGGAACAATCATCGTGCTTTCCACTATTCGAATCCGGGAGCCGTCCCTGCCGAGTTCCCCGAGCCTTGCCGGAGGCGCGCGCCCATGATCGACGTCCTGGTCATCGGCGGCGGCAACGCCGCCCTGTGCGCCGCCCTGATGGCGCGCGAAGCCGGCGCCAGCGTGCTGCTGCTGGAAGCGGCCCCGCGCGAGTGGCGCGGCGGCAACTCCCAGCACACCCGCAACCTGCGCTGCATGCACGACGCGCCACAAGACGTGCTGATCGAAGCCTATCCCGAAGAGGAATACTGGCAAGACCTGCTCAAGGTCACCGGCGGCCTCACCGATGAACGCCTGGCCCGCCTGGCCATCCGCGCCTCGTCCACCTGCCGCGACTGGATGCGCAGCCACGGCGTGCACTTCCAGCCGCCGCTGTCGGGCGCGCTGCATGTGGCGCGCACCAATGCCTTCTTCATGGGCGGCGGCAAGGCCCTGGTCAACGCCTACTTCCGCAGCGCCGAGGCGCTTGGCGTGCAAGTGCGCTACAACGCGCCGGTGGACGCCATCGAGCTGGACGGCAGCCGCTTCGTCGCGGCCCGCATCGGCAGCGAGCGCATCGAGGCCCGCAGCTGCGTGCTGGCCGCGGGCGGCTTCGAGTCCAACCGCGAATGGCTGCGCGAAGCCTGGGGCCAGAACGCCGACGGCGACTGGCCGGCCGACAATTTCCTGATCCGTGGCACGCGCTTCAATATGGGCGTGCTGCTCAAGTACATGATCGAAGCTGGCGCGGACGCCATCGGCGATCCCTCCCAGTCGCACTGCGTGGCCATCGACGCGCGCGCGCCGCTGTACGACGGCGGCATCTGCACCCGGGTGGACTGCGTCTCGCTGGGCGTGATGCTCAATCGCAACGCCGAGCGCTTCTACGACGAAGGCGAGGATTTCTGGCCCAAGCGCTACGCCATCTGGGGCCGGCTGGTCGCCCAGCAGCCCGGCCAGATCGGCTACTCGATCATCGACGCCAAGGCCGTGGGCCGCTTCATGCCGCCCGTGTTCCCCGGCGTGCGCGCCAATACGTTGCCGGAACTGGCGCGCCAGCTCGGGCTGGACGAAGCCACCTTCGTGCGCACCATCGAGGACTACAACGCGGCATGCCGCGTCGGCACCTTCGACCACACCGTGCTGGACGATTGCCACACCGAAGGCATCGCCCCGGCCAAGACCCACTGGGCGCGGCCCATCGATACCGCGCCGTTCTTCGGCTACGCGCTGCGTCCCGGCATCACCTTTACCTACCTCGGCCTCAAGGTAGACGAGCATGCCGCCGTGCATTTCGGCGGCAAGCCCAGCACCAACCTGTTCGTGGCCGGCGAGATGATGGCCGGAAACGTGCTCGGCAAGGGCTATACGGCAGGCGTCGGCATGGCCATCGGCACCGCCTTCGGGCGCATCGCCGGCACCCAGGCTGCCGCCGCCGCGCTCGGGCGGCCCGGTCACAACGCAATCCAGGAAGAGCAGCATGCAACATCTTGAAGCGCTGACGCGCGAAGCGGCGGCGCTGGCCCAGGGCGCGCTGCCGCTCACCGGGGACGAGGCCGAAGTCGGCCGCGTCATGCAGATCTGCAACGCCTGCCGCTATTGCGAAGGCTTTTGCGCCGTGTTTCCGGCCATGACGCGCCGGCTGGAATTCGGCAAGGCCGATATCCACTACCTGTCCAACCTGTGCCACAACTGTGGCGCCTGCTATCACGCCTGCCAGTACGCGCCGCCGCATGAGTTTGCCGTCAACGTGCCGCAGGCCATGGCCAAGGTGCGGGCGCAGACCTACTCCGACTACGCCTGGCCAGCCGCCTTCGGTGGCCTGTACCGCCGCGCCGGCCTGGCCACCGCGCTGGCGCTGGCAGCCGGGCTGGCGCTGTTCCTGGTGATGGTGCTGGCCATGCGCGGCAGTCTGCTGCACGCGCCGCTGGCGGGCAACTTCTACGCCATCTTCCCGCACAACCTGTTGGCGGCGATGTTCGGCGTGGTGTTTGGCTTCGCGGTGCTGGCGCTGGGCGTGGGGGTCGCGCGCTTCTGGCGCAAGGTCTCGCCCGGCGCGGTCGAAGGCGAGGCGCGCGGCCCGGCCATCGGCGGCGCGGCGCACGATGCGCTGCGGCTGCGCTACCTGGACGGCGGCCACGGCCAGGGCTGCAACAACGCCGACGACGCGTTCACCCTGTGGCGCCGGCGCTTCCATCATTTCACGTTCTATGGCTTCATGCTGTGCTTTGCCGCCACGGCGGTCGCCACGTTGTACCACTACCTGCTGGGCCTGCACGCGCCGTACGCGCCGACCAGCCTGCCGGTGCTGCTGGGCACGGCTGGCGGCATCGGGTTGCTGATCGGCCCGGCCGGTTTGCTCTGGCTCAACCTGAAGCGCGACCCGCGTACCGGCGACGCGGCCCAGAAGCCGATGGACCGCGGCTTTATCGCGCTGCTGTTTTTCACCAGCCTGACCGGCCTGGCGCTGCTGGCCTGGCGCGACACCGCGGCCATGGCCTTGCTGCTGGCCGTGCACCTTGGCGTGGTGATGGCGCTGTTCCTGACGCTGCCTTATGGCAAGTTCGCGCACGGCATCTATCGAAGCGCGGCGCTGCTGAAGTGGAATATCGAAAAACGCCGGTCCGGCAACCTGGCGCTCGGCTCGGACTGAACATCAAGCATTCAAGCTATCAAGGGACCAAGGAGAACACCATGACAAAACCCGGCATCCTCGCCATTTCCTCGATGCGGGACCGGTGCACCGACGCCGAATGGAAGGCGCGGGTGGACCTGGCCGCCTGCTACCGGCTGGTGGAGCTGTACGGCATGGCCGACATGATGGCCAACCATATCTCGGTGCGCGTGCCGGGCGAGGACGGCGCCTTCCTGATCAACGCCTACGGCATGATGTACGAGGAGATCACCGCCTCCAGCCTGATCAAGGTGGACCACGCCGGCAACATTCTCGCCAAGCCGGATTTCGGCGCGCTCAACTACGGCATCAACAAGGCCGGCTACGTGATCCACAGCGCCGTGCACGAGGCGCGCCCGGAAGTGGCCTGCGTGATCCACACGCATAGCTGGGCCTCCATGGCCGTGTCATCGCTGGACTGCGGGCTGCTGCCGCTCACGCAGACCGCCATGCGCTTTCTCAAGATCGGCTATCACGACTACCAGGGCGTGGTGCTCGACACCGCCGAGCAAGCCTCGCTGCTGGAAGACCTTGGCAAGGGCGAGGCCCTGATCCTGCGCAACCACGGCGCGCTTACCGTGGGTAACACGGTTGGGGAAGCCTTCAACTGGATGCACCGGCTGGAGCTGGCCTGCCGCGCGCAGATCGGCGCGATGTCGTGCAACACGCCGCTGCGCGAGGTCGGCGCCGACGTGCTGCAGGAAACCTGGAACAACTACCAGCCCGGCACGCGCCGCCCCTACGGCGTGATGGAGTGGCCCGCGCTGCTGCGCAAGCTGGACCGGCTCGATCCGAGCTTCCGCGACTGAGTTTCGCGGCTCAGCCGGGAAGGGCCGCCAGCGGCGATAGCGACTAGAAAGACCATAACGATAAAACGAACGGAGAGAGACAACATGAACAAAAGCCTCGCGCTGGCCCGCGCCATCCTGGCCGCCTTCTCCTGTGCCTGTGCCTTCGCTGGCACAGGCGCCATCGCTGCCCCCGGCGATGACTACCCGGCCAAGCCGGTGCGCGTGGTGGTGGCGTTTACCGCCGGCGGCACTACCGATATCCTGGCGCGCAGCGTCAGCCAGGTGCTGGCGCAAAAGTTCAAGCAATCCTTCGTGGTCGACAACCGCCCCGGTGCCGGCGGCAATATCGGCACCGAGGCCGTGGTCCGCGCGCCGGCCGATGGCTATACGCTGCTGGTCAACTCGGTCGGCCCGATCTCGATCAACCAGACGCTGTACAAGCACCTGAACTACGATCCGTTGACCGACCTGGTGCCGGTGGTGCAGATCGCCGACGTGCCGAACGTGCTGGTGGTGCATCCCTCGCTGCCGACGAAGACGCTCGAAGGGTTCGTTGCTTACGCCAAGGCCAATCCGGGCAAGCTGAACTACAGCTCAACCGGCGTGGGCACCTCGTCACAGCTCTCCAGCTTCATGCTGACGCAGCGCATTGGCACCGAGGCCACGCATATCCCGTACAAGGGCGCCGATGCGCTCAACGATCTGTTGTCCGGTCGGGTACAGTTCATGTTTGCCACGATCCCGTCGGTCATCGCCCATATCAAGGCCGGCAAGCTGCGTGCGCTGGCGGTCAGCAGCGCGCGCCGTTCGCCATCGCTGCCGGACGTGCCCACGGTGGCGGAAAAGGGCTTCCCCGGCTTCGAGGCCGGCTCCTGGTTTGGCGTGTTCGCGCCCAAGGGCACGCCGCAGGCGGTGATCAACAAGGTCAATCAGGCGGTCAACCAAGCCCTGCCATCGCTGCAGGCGCAGATGGTGCGGGAAGGGGCGGATCCCGTGGGTGGCTCGCCGGAGCAGTTCGGCAAGTTCACGCAAAAGGAATACGTCAAATGGAAAGTGGTAGTGCACGATTCGGGTGCTTCCCTGGAATGAACATGAGTGTGAATACGAACCAGCCGGCAGCCGCGCAGCCCTTGCGCATCCTGCTGTCGGAGCAAGCCTTGCAGCAGTACGGCACGCAGATTGGCGAGGCGCTTGGCGGGGCCTTCGTGCCAGTGGTGGTGCCGTCGGGGCAGGGGACAAACGATGCCCCTGGGCTGGATGCCGATATCGCCTTTGTCTCGCGCGATGTCACCGGCCTGTCCACCAAGCATGAAATCCTGCCCGCCACCCGGCGCTTCTACGACGCCATGCTGGCAAGCCCCGGGCTGCGCTGGGCGCATACGCATTCGGCCGGCGCTGACCGCGCCGTGTTTGGCGAGCTGCGCGCGCGCGGCGTGGCGGTGACCACTTCCTCGGGCGCTAATGCGGGCGTGGTCGCGCAGACCGCGCTGGCCGGTGTGCTGGCGCTGGCGCGGCATTTTCCGCAGATGCTGGCGGCGCAGCGCGAAAGCCGCTGGGCGCCGCTGATCGGATCCGGGCTGCCGCACGATTTGGCCGGGCAGACTGCGACTATTGTCGGCTGGGGCCCGATCGGGCAATGGCTCGGCAGGCTGCTGCAGGTGCTGGGACTGAATGTGATCGTGGTGCGGCAGGGTGCCGTGCCGGCTGGGCCTGGCTATGAGACGGTGACGTTCGATGCGGTGCGTGGCGTGCTGCCGCGGACCGACTGGTTATTGCTGGCTTGTCCGTTGACGGCGCAGACACGCGGGTTGGTTGATGCCGCCGCGCTTGCCTTGCTGCCGGCTGGTGCCAGGCTGGTCAATGTCTCGCGTGGCGAGGTGGTGGATGAGGGGGCGCTGATCGAGGCGTTACGAGGCGGCCGCCTTGCTGGTGCCTACCTGGATGTGTTTGCGCATGAGCCGCTGCCGGCGGATTCGCCGTTGTGGACGTTGCCTAATGTCATTGCGACGCCGCATAGTGCGGGGTTTTCGGATGGGAATGCTGGGCGGGTGGCGGGGATTTTTCTGGATAACCTGCGGCGCTGGTATGTGGGCGAGGGATTGAGGAATTTGGTGGCTTGAGGTTGTTACTTCAACTTCAACTTCAACTTTAACTGCAACTGCAACTGCAACTGATTAACTTCAAAGTCAAAGTCAACTGCAGTTTCACCTCCCCTTCGGGGCGGCGACCTACTTTTTTGTCTTGCCGCTTGCCAAAAAAGTAGGCAAAAAAGGCGCGCCGGATGGGGCGACACCCCCTCGGGATTCGACGAAAAGAGCGGCCGGGACCCAAACTCGCATCGCC
>NZ_BAAILO010000317.1:27926-52565 GCF_054589115.1 Cupriavidus sp. 8B
CGCCCCATACGGCCTAGGTGAACCTTGACGGCTCGCTTCGCATCGCGCTGGGGTGTGGCCCGCCCTTCGGGCGCTTCACACGGCTACCACAATTGGTTGATTGCCGCTGGTTGGCTCCCCTCTCCCACTCTTGTGGGAGAGGGGCCGGGGGAGAGGGCGGGCGCTCGCAGAGGCGATATGCATCGCGCTCCCGTCGGCCTTAGCCTGCGCTAACCGGCGTAAAGGTCGGCACCGGCGGCCCATCCTCGGTCGGCGTGAAGGTCAGCTTCACTGCCTGCCCGATACGCACGGTATCCAGGTCGCAATCCACGATGTTGGTCATCATGGTCACGCCTTCTTCCAACGCCACATAGGCGATGCAAAACGGCGTGGGGCCCGCACGGCGGGTGACGCTGAACGAGTAGATGGTGCCCCGTCCCGAGGCCTGCTTCCATTCGGTCTCGCCCATGCAGAACGGGCATAGCGTGCGCGGATACCAGTGCGGCTTGCCGCAGGATTTGCAGTGCTTGACCAGCAGGCGGCCTGCGCGCGCGGCTTCCCAGAACTCGGTGTTGTCTGGCGCAACCTGCGGGGCTTTGAGGGGAGTGGCTGTGTAAGGTGTGCTCATCTTATTACTCCCGTTCCAGGATGACAGTGGCGCTGCCGTGGCGCGAGCCGAGGTAGCCGCCGGTGCCCTGGGCCAGGGCCAGGTCGCAGTTCTTGACCTGCACGGCGGGATGGGCTTCGCCGCGCAGCTGGCGCACGGCTTCGATCACCTTGGTGATGCCGCCGCGATTGGCCGGGTGGTTGTTGCACAGGCCACCGCCGTCGGTGTTGAAGGGCAGCTTGCCCACGCCGGAGATCAGGTTGCCGTCGGCCACGAACTTGCCGCCTTCGCCCTTCTTGCAGAAGCCCAGGTCTTCCAGCTGCATCAGCACGGTGATGGTGAAGCTGTCGTAGATCGAGGCGTACTTGATATCCGAGGGGCGGATGCCGGCCTCTTCAAACGCGATCGGGCCGGAGATGGCGGCGCCCGACCAGCTCAGGTCGACCATGCCGCCGAGCTGGCCCTTGACGGCTTCGCCGGCGCCGAGGATTTTCACCTTGGGGCGCTTGAGCTTGGCGGCGATTTCGGGGCGTGCCACGATCAGCGCGCCGCCGCCGTCGGACACCACGCAGCAGTCGAGCTTGCGCAGCGGATCCGAGATCATCGGCGAATTCAATACGTCTTCCACCGTCACCACATCGCGCAGCATGGCGTGGGGATTGTGCTGCGCATGGTGCGAGGCCGCTACCTTGATCCAGGCAAGCTGCTCGGCGGTGGTGCCGTACTGGAACATATGGCGCATCGCCACCATCGCGTACAGGTTCACGGTCACCGGGCTGAAGGGCGCTTCGAACGGCTGGTCGGGCAGGTTGGCGCCCCAGTTGCGCGCCTGCGTGCCGCTCGAGCCTTCCGAACGCGGCCGGCCCGCCAGCGTGATCAGTGCCACATTGCACTTGCCGGCGGCGATGGCCTGTGCGGCGTGCGACACGTGGACGATATACGCCGAGCCGCCCGTGTCGGTGGAGTCGACATGGCGCACCTTCAGGCCGAGGTAGTCGACCATATTGAGCGCGCCGAGGCCGGGCGCGTCGCCCGCGCAAAAGTAGCCATCCACGTCCTGCAGGGTCAGGCCTGCGTCTTCCAGCGCGCCCTTGGCGGACTCGGCGTGCAGTTGCGCGACGGTCTTGTCCGGTGCCTTGCGGGTCGGGTGCTCGTAGGCCCCGACGATGTATGCCTTGCCGTTGATGCTCATGGGTCTCCCTAGTTGTCCCGGGTACTTTGGTGTGCTGTGATGCCTATGGATATAGCCAGTATGGATATAACCGATGTCTTGCGTTCTTGCTTGTTGCCGCTAGCGTCAGGCGGCGCGTCCGTACTGGTCGCGCAAGTCCCGCTTGAGCACCTTGCCGATGGCGTTGCGCGGTAGTTCCTGCGATAGCTCCAGCGCGGCCAGGCGCTGCATTTTCTCGAGCCGGCCGTTGACCCAGTCCAGCAGCGCGGCGGCTTCGGTCGTGACGCCGGGCCGCAGCACCACGAAGGCGACCGGCGTTTCGCCCCAGCGCTCCGAGGGCACGCCGACCACCGCCGCGTCGGCGATGTCGGGATGCCCGAGCAGCACTGCTTCGATGTCGCTCGGGTAGATGTTGAAGCCGCCCGAGATGACCATGTCCTTCTTGCGGTCCATCAGGATCAGGAAGCCGTCTGCATCGAAATAGCCAACGTCGCCGGTGCGGATGAAGCGCTTGCCGGTGGCGTCGAACCACTCGGCCTCGGCGGTCTTCTCGGGATGATTGTGGTAGCCGGACATCATCGCGGGGGAATGCCCGACGATCTCGCCCGGGGTGTCGCGCGGTGCATCGGCCGGGAGCTCGCGCCCGTGATCGTCCAGCAGCCGCATATCGGTGTCCGGCGAGGGGCGCCCGACTGTGTGCAGCTTGTCCGGATGCTCGTGCGCGCGCAGCTCGCAGCGCCCGCCGCCCTCGGTCATGCCGTAGTACTCGATCAGCGCGCCGGGCCAGCGCGCCAGCACCTGCGCCTTGAGCGCGGCGGCAAACGGCGCGCTGGTGCAGAATTTATAGCGGAACGACGACAGATCGGTGCTGGCAAAGTCCGGGTGGGCCAGGATGCGCTGGTATTGCACGGGCACCAGCATGGTGTGGGTGACGCGGTGCCGTGCGGCCAGCGCCAGGTACTGGCCGGCATCGAACTTGCGCATCAGCACCACGGTGCCGCCCAGCGACAAGGTGGGGAACAGGCTGACCAGCGTGGTGTTGGAGTACAGCGGCGTGGATAGCAGCGCCACGCTGTCCGGGCCATAGCCGCCCTGGGTGGCGCGCCGCACGTGCGACGAGCGCATGCCGAACGGCTGGATGATGCCCTTGGGCACGCCGGTGGTGCCGGATGAATAGATCAGGTTGAAGGCCCAGTCTGGCTGCACGTCGACCGCAGCCGGCCGGGTATTTTCGGGGGCCAGCCACTGGCTGAAGGGAACGCCTGCATGGCTGTCGTCCAGCGCGATGCAGGGAATGCCGAGCTCGGCTTCCAGCCCCTGCAGGGCCTGGCGCGTGGTGGCATCGATCAAGAGCCGGCGCGCCCCCGAGTCCTGCACCATGCCGCGCAGCGTTTCCGGGTTGAGCGAGGGTGACAGCGGCGCCACCGCCACGCCGGCCCGCAGGCTGCCGAGGAAGGCGGCGACGTATTCGATCGAGGTGGCCGCACAGATGGCGACGGCGCCTTGCGCCGGCACACCGTCGCGCTGCAGCGCGGCGGCAACGCGGTCGGCAAGCCGGTTCAGGCTGGCGAAATCGACGCTGCGTTCGTCCAGTACCACGGCCGGATGCCGGGGCCGCAGCGCGGCTTGTGCGTCCACGAGGGCGGCGAGGGGGGTGAAGTCAGTGCTTGTCTGTGACATAGGGCTGCCGTTGCGGCTCTCGGGGATGTGCTTGCGTGTCTCATGGCTCGCTGGCTTGACTGCCGCCGCTCGCAGAGAGTGTCGCGCCTTGTGCCGGGTTCGACAATTTGGCTTTTTGGAAGAGGGGCTTGCCGGGAATCGTTGTTGCGGCGCACAAAATGGCCCGAACACGTGAAGCAGATCTGTAGGGCAAAGGAGGTGATTTTGTGATGTTTGCGGCGCTATGCTCTGTAATAGGTTATTTGAGCACCTCAAAATGCTGATGCCATGGGACGCGCCTTGCGATACAGGATGAGGGTGGCCAGCAACCCGCATGCCGCGGCAAAGCTCATCCAGTAGCCCGGCGCGGCCTTGTCGCCGGTCACCTCGATCAGGTAGGTCGAGACCGCTGGCGTAAAGCCGCCAAACACCGCGGTGGCAAGGCTGTAGGCCAGCGAGAAGCCGGCCACGCGCACCTCCAGCGGCATCACCTCGGTCAGGGACACCACCATGGCCCCGTTGTACATGCCGAAGAGGTAGGACAGCCACAGCAGCACGATCAGCATGCGCTCGAAGCTGGGCGCGCCCGCCAGCCACGACAGGGCGGGATAGGAGGTGACCAGCGCGATGGTGGATATCGCCAGCAGGATGGGACGGCGGCCAATGCGGTCGGACAGGGCGCCGCCAATGGGCAGCCAGATAAAGTTGGAAACGCCTACGCATAGCGTGACGGCCAGGCTGTTGGTCGTGCTGAGCTTGAGCACCGTCTTGCCGAACGTGGGGGTGTAGACGGTGATGAGGTAGAAGGTGGTGGTGGTCATTGCCACCAGCAGCATGCCGGCCAGCACCGTGCGCCAGTTGCTCAGCATGGAGTCGAATACCTCGCGCGTGCTCGGATGGTGCCGGCGGGCACGGAACTCCTCGGTCTCCCGCAGCGAACGGCGCAGCACGAACAGGAACGGCACGATCAGGCAGCCGATAAAGAACGGGATGCGCCAGCCCCAAGCGCCCAGTTCGTCGGCCGTCAGCCAGCGGTTCAGCCCAAAGCCGAGCCCGGCCGCTACCACGATGGCGATCTGCTGGCTGGCAGACTGCCAGGCGGTATAGAAGCCCTTATGGCCCGGCGTGGCCATTTCGGCCAGGTAGACCGACACCCCGCCCAGCTCCGCGCCCGCCGAGAAGCCCTGCAGCAGCCGGCCGATCAGCACCAGCAGCGGCGCCGCCATGCCGATGCTGGCATAGCCCGGCACCAGGGCGATCAGGATGGTTCCGCAGGCCATGAGCGAAAGCGTCACGATCAGGCCCTTGCGGCGTCCCACCTCGTCGATGTAGGCACCCAGCAAGATCGCGCCGAGCGGGCGCATCAGGAAGCCCGCGCCGAACACGGCGAAGGTCAGCATCAGCGAGGCGAACTCGCTGTTTGCCGGAAAGAAGGTGTGGGCGATGTAGGTGGCGTAGAAACCGAACAGGAAGAAGTCGAACTGTTCGAGGAAGTTGCCGCTGGTAACGCGCAGGACGGCGCCCAGTCTTGAGGATCCAGGCACTGCCGCGCCTGCCAGTTCCGCTTGCATCGCCAGTCTCCTTCGGCACGCCGTCCCGGCTATTCGCAGCCTTTCGTGAAAGGTCGGCTAGCCCGTGCGCGGCCGCGCTTGTGCTGGTCAATATATGTCTTGCAAGCCGCCAACGCCAGCCCCGCATGGGCGAGGCGCGAGCCGCCTGGCACACGCCCCCGGCGCCTCGCCCGATACTCACACGCCGCGAAACACGGCCGGGCGCTTTTCCACAAAAGCGCTGCTGCCTTCCCGCGCGTCTTGCGAGGCTGCGGCGATCATGAACTGCATCGCCTCCACCGCCAGCCCCTCGTCGATGGGCAGGTTGATGCCGCGGGTGACGGCGCGCAGCGAGGCGGTGACCGCGATCGCGGAATGCCGCGCGATCCGGTCGCCCAGCCGCAGGCAGGCGGGCAGCAGGTCGGCGGCGCTCACCACCTCGTTGACCAGGCCGAACCGCAACGCGCTGTCGGCATCGATCGGCTCGCCGGTGAGGATCATTTCGTTTGCCCGCTTGCGGCCTACATGGCGCGGCAGGCGTTGCGTGCCGCCAAACGTGGGCGGGAAGCCCAGCTTGATCTCGGGCTTGGCAAAGGCCGCATGCCCGGCCGCGATGGCCAGGCTGCAGGCCTCCACGATCTCGCAGCCACCGCCGAAGGCCAGGCCATTGACCGCTGCGATGACCGGCTTTGGAAACGTCTCGATGCGTCGCGTCATGGCTTGCCCCCGCAGCAGGAAGCGGCGCTGCGCCTGCTCCGGGGAGGCCGCGATGTCAGGCGCGAAGCCGGCAATGTCGGCGCCCGCGCTGAAGGCCCGCGTGCCGCGGCCGGTCAGGATCACGCAGCGCACGGCGGGATCTGCCTCGATGGCATCAAGCCTGGCCATCAGCGCGTCGATCAACGCGTAGCTCAGGGCGTTCAGCTTGTTGGGGCGGTTCAGCACCAGCAGCGCGTGCTGGCCGAGTCCTTCGTATTGCACCAAGTCGTCTGCGTTAATCATGTCGGATAGGTTGGTCATCTTCAGCGGGTCCTGGTTGTCCTGATTTGTTTCCATGGTTGGCCGGTGCGGTCAGTCGACCGGCCGAACGGCGATGCGCGCCGAGCGGCCGCGAAAACTGGAGACAAAGACCACGGCCTCCTGCCGGGCGCAAAAGCATTCGCCGCTCGCCAGCACCGTGTCGCGGCTAGCCACATCCAGCGCTGCCGACTGCTGCGTGAGCCACACGATGCCCTCTACGCAGATCAGGTAAGATCCCAATCCGAGCGGGATCCGCAGCGGATCCGGGCCGAGGATCCAGTTGCCTTGTCTTGTGCTCACGATAGCTTCCTGGCTAGCCCGCCAATCTCTGCAACGGTGCTTGCATTCTTGCCGGGAACAGCCAGCGCCGCCCGGAAGCTTTTTCATGAAGGGTATGCCTGGCCGTCATGTCGATCCTGAGCCGAGCCTCCACCAATGCGCTGCGCGCCATGTCGCTCGAAGCCCTGCGCGGCTTCGAATCCGCCGCGCGCCACCTCAGCTTCACCACCGCAGCCGAAGAACTCTGCATCACCCAGTCCGCAGTGAGCAAGCAGGTCAAGAGCCTGGAAGACGTGCTCGGTGCCACGCTCTTCCGGCGCGGCGGCAAAGGCCTGAGCCTGACCCCGGAAGGCCGCCAGCTCTACGAGGCGGCGCGCCTGTCGATCGGCCAGCTCGGTGCCGCGATCGACAGCCTGCTCGCCGTTGACCGGATCTCCATCGCCGTCACCACCACGCCATCCTTCGCATCGCTCTGGCTGGTGCCCAAGCTCGCCCGCTTCCAGGCCGCCGAGCCCGGCATCGACGTGCGCATCGACGCGTCCGAGCCCATGGTCAACCTGGAGCGCGACGGCATCGACCTCGCCATCCGGCTCAGCACGCACCCGGTGGGCCCTGACGATCCCCGCCCGCTGCTGCAGGAACGCCTGATGCTGGTCGCCGCGCCGGCCGTGGCTGCGCGCATTACAGAAGCCCGGCAGATACTCGATACGCCGCTGCTGGTGTTCCATGATCCCGGCGCCCGCTTTGACTGGATGTCATGGACACAGTGGTATCAGCGTCTTGGGCTGATGCGCTCGTCCAAGCAGCCTTGCCTTTACTTCTCGCAGTACGCGCACGTGCTCAATGCCGCCGCGCAGCAGGCGGGCATTGCGATCGGGCGCACGCCCATGGTGCTGCCGATGCTCAAGAGCGGGCAGTTGCAGGTGGTGCTGCCGGAGCATGTGGCGCAGGGGCCGACTTACCAGATTGTGGCTTCCAGCGTGGTGCGGCCCGGGGTGGAACGGTTCCGGGCCTGGCTGGAGATGGAGTTGGCGGGGGAGGTGATTGGGTGAGGGGATGCGCAGGTCGCGATATTTGACCCGTCGCCAAGCGTTAGCTGACCCGGGCCGCGCAATGCGGCCCGCTTGCTTCTTCCTTACCAGTCCCTGGAACCTTGCCCTAGGGTAATCCCCAATATGCCGTATCATCACGCCCGGGGCGCCGCGCCACCGGGCGTTTTGCCGTTTTCGGCCCGCGAGTGTGCCTCATTGCACTTTTTCAGGAAATCCGGGACAAAGCCAAGGTGCGCCGGCTGCATGCCGGGCGCCAGCTCGCCCGCCCCTGGGTGCGGAATTACACACATTGAACAATGCACAGGCCACTTATACGTGGCTTCGGAGACATCCGGGCGCTTTGTCGGGGCAGCCGGATTAGCGGGATTTGCAGGAGTTGCTTTTGTCTACAACAGAAACCCAGCGCAGAACTGAGGTTGACCTGATTCGCGGCATCGCGCTGATCTTCATTGTGGTTGACCACGTGAACGGCAGCGTGCTGGCCGATTACACCATCCGCAATTTCGCGTTCTTCGATGCGGCGGAGATCTTTGTGTTCCTGGCCGGTTACTCTGCCGGCGCGGCCTACGTGGCCATGGAGGCCCGGCATGGCGCCAGCGCCGCGCAGAACCGCCTGATCCGCCGTAGCTGGGAGATCTACAAGGCGTTCGTGCTGACGGGCGTGCTGATGCTGGTGTTCGGCCTGCTGCTGGCGCTGGCGAGGGTGCCGGCGCCGGCGATCCGCTCCACGGAGGCGCCGATCTTCATGGCGCATCCGTTCAGCACGCTGATCGAGGTGTTCAGCGTGGCGCGGCAGCCTTTTGTATCGGACGTGTTGCCGATGTATGCGGTCTTCATCCTGTTTGCGCCGCTGGCGATCCGCATGGCGCGCGCGGTGCCTCTGACGTTTGTCGGCGCCAGCGGGCTGCTGTGGCTGATGGCGCCGATGCTCACGCCGCTGCTGCCCAGCAGCGATGGCAATGGCTGGAGCTTCAACCCCTTCGCGTGGCAATTGCTGTTCGGGCTGGGCCTGGTGACGCGCCTGCGGCCCGATATGATCCTGCCGCGCCAGGCCTTGGTGCGCTGGGTGGTGACGGTGCTCGCCGTGGCGGTGACGCTGGCAGGCGTGCTGCTGGCTTACCTGTGGATGCGTCCGCATATGTACGAGCCATGGCTGCCCGCCTGGCTGCCGACCATGGTCTTCCCGCTGCCCAAGAAGAGCCTGGCGGCGCTGCGCATCGTGAGCTTCCTCGGGCTGGCCTGGCTTTGCTATCTGGCCGTGCGCGCGGGCTGGGTGGCGCGGCTGGCGTCGGTGATGGGGCCGGTGGTGCAGATTGGCCGCCATAGCTTGTTCTGCTTTGTCTTTGGCGCGGTGGTGTCGGTGGTGATCGAGGGCTTTACCTACGGCATTGCCGGCGGCCGGCCGCCGCGGCCGATCGCGCTGGGCGGCGATATCGTGGCCGTGGCGCTGTTGCTGGTGATCGGCGGGTGGTATGGGCGGCGCAAGGAAGGACGCAAGGCAGGGCGTAAGGAAGGGAGAATGGAAGTGCAAAAGGCTGCCGCTTAGGCAGCCTTCGCTCGCATGTCTTTCGCTTTATGCGATCACGCCGTCATTCCTTGATATCCGCCTGCCGGATAACCTGCTTGTATTTCTCCAGCTCCGCGCGGATAAAGGTCCCGAACTCCTGCGGGGTACTGACGATGGGATCCACCCCGAGCGTCTTCAGCCGGCTGGTCACCTCCGGCTGCACCATGGCCTTCTGCAGCGCGGCGTAGAGTTTGTCGATCACTGGCTTGGGCGTCTTGGCGGGCGCCAGGATGCCGTACCAGCCCGAGGTCTGGAACTTGGGAAAGCCTTGTTCGGCAAAGGTGGGCACATCCGGCAGGTCCGGCTGCCGCGTGGCGCGGGCTATGGCGATAGCGCGCAGGCTGCCGCTGCGCACGTGGGGCATGGAGGACGCGGCGGTGTCGAAGATCATGTCCACCCGGCCGGCCATCACATCAGGCAACAGCCCCGAGCCTCCCTTGTAGGGCACGTGAAGCAAGTCGATACTGGCCTGGCTGCGAAAGATCTCGCCTGACAGGTGTGGCGGCGTGCCGCTGCCGGCGGAGCCGTAGGTCAGCTTGCCCGGGTTGGCCTTGGCCGCCACCAGCACATCCTTGAGGGTCTTGTAGGGCGTATGCGTGTTGACTACCAGCAAGGTCGGCGCCGAGGCCAGCAGCGACACCGGCTCGAAATCCTTGATCGGGTCGTAGGGCACTCGCGCATACAGGTTGGGGCTGATCGCGTGCGAGGCAATTGACCCCAGGAACAGCGTATAGCCGTCCGGCGCGGAATGGGCCGCCGCTTCGGCGCCGATCATGGTGCCGGCGCCGGGGCGATTGTCGATGATCACCTGCTGGCCGAGCGCGTCGGATAGCTTCTGCGCAATCGGGCGCGCCACGTTGTCGTTGCCGCCACCGGGCGGGAAGGGCACGATCAGCTTGATCGGGCGGCTGGGGTAGTCGTCGGCGTGGGCAGTGGTCGATACCAAAGCGAGGGCGGTCGCGGCCATGGCCAGCGCGGCTACCGCCAATGCGGGAAATCGTCTTGCAATCATCTTGTCTCCTCCCCCGTTGCCGGGGTGGGTTAGGTCTGTCTTTATGCTTTAGCCAGTGCCTGATTGACCCAGCCTTCCAAGGCTGCAACCGGCCGCCCCGTGAGCGGATAGCTGGGATCGCTGTAGCCCGGCGTGGACGCATGGCCGGGGCGCACCAATGCGTCGACCATGGCTTCTTCCTCCGGCGAGATCGCCACGCCCACGGCACCGAAGTAGTCCTCGAACTGGGCCAGCGTGCGCGGCCCGGCAATCACCGAGCTGATGATGGGGTTGGCGAGCACCCAGGCGGTGGCGAACTGGCCCAGCTTGAGGTCGCGCGCTTCGGCATGCTGCTTCAGCGTCTGCGCAATCACCAGCGACTCCTCGCGGAACTCGGTCTCCATCATGCGGCGGTCCGCGCGGCCGGCGCGCGAGTCCTGCGGCGGTTGCTGGCCGGGCAGGTACTTGCCGGTCAGCACGCCACGCGCGATGGGGCTGTACGACACCACGCCCAGCCCGAAATGCTGGCAGGCCGGCAGGATCTCCACTTCGGGCATGCGGTTGAGCAGGTTGTAGTAGGGCTGGCAGACCGCCGGGCGGGGCACATTGAGCAAGTCGCACAGGCGCGCGATCTCCGCGATGCGCCAGCCGCGGAAGTTCGACACGGCCCAGTAGCGGATCTTGCCGGCGCGGATCAGGTCGCCCATGGCGCGCACCGCTTCTTCGAGGTTCTCGCCGGCGTAGTCGCGGTGCAGGTAGAGGATGTCAAGGTAGTCGGTGGCCAGGCGGCGCAGGCTGTCTTCCACGGCGCGCACGATCCACACGCGCGAGTAGTGCGAGTGGTTTGGGGCGGCCTGCATCGGGTTGCCCAGCTTGCTGGCCAGGATCCAGTCATGGCGGTCGCCCGCCAGCAGCTTGCCCACCATCGTTTCCGAGCCGCCCAGGCTGTACATGTCGGCGGTGTCGATGAAATTGACGCCATGCGCGCGGGCGCTGTCGACGATGCGGCCGGCCTCGGCCTCATCGGTCTGGTCGCCAAACATCATGGTGCCCAGGCACAGGGCGGAAACCTGCAGGTTGCTGGCGCCCAGGCGCCGGTATTGCATCTTGAAGTCAGACATCTCGAATCTTCCAGGAGAGAAGTAAATGCGGTGCCGGCTTGTAGCGGCTCTTATTGCGGCTGCTTGAAGCGCGCCGCCAGCGCGTCGGTCGCCAGGCGCAGCAGGGTCATGTCGGTACCCACCGCGACAAAGCGCGCGCCCATGTCGATGTACTGCTGGCCCTGCGCTTCGGTGGTGAGAATGCCCGCGGCCTTGCCGTTGGCGCGGATGCGGCGGATCGTGGCGGCGATGGTTTCCTGCACCTCGGGGTGCTGGATGTCGCCCAGGTGGTTCATGTCGGCTGAGAGATCGCTCGGGCCGATAAACACGCCGTCCACGCCGTCGAGCGCGCAGATCGCGTCGACGTTGCGGATCGCCTCCATCGACTCGAGCTGCACCAGCACGCAGGTCTGCTCCTGCACGTTATGCAGAAAATCCTTGATGCGGCCAAAGCCGCCGGCACGCGTGCCGCTGGCCACGCCGCGCATGCCGCCCTTGGGAAAACGGCTCCACGCCACGGCGTTGGCGGCTTCCTCGGCGTTTTGCACATAGGGCAGCAGCAGCGATTGCGCGCCGATATCCAGGCACCGCTTGATCCACAGCATGTCGTTCCAGGGCGGGCGCACCACGGGATGGCTCTTGGTGCCTTCGGTGGCCATCAGTTGCGTGTGCAGGGTGGAGATGTCGTTGGGGGCATGCTCCATATCGAGCAGCAGCCAGTCGAACTGCGAGCGCGCCACCAGTTCCACCACCTGGTAGGAAGACAGCGAACACCACAGGCCAATCTGCGGCTGGTCGGCGAGGATGGCCTGCTTGAAGGCGTTGACGGGAAGTTGCATGGAAAGTCTCCGAGGGGTCGGTTGTTTGAAGGTTCGGCTGTGTGCTGGTGTGCTGGTGTGCTTACATGTCCAGCTTCAGGCCGCTCTCGCGGATCAGGTCGGCCCAGCGTGTTTTCTCTTCGCGGACAAACGCCTGCGTGGCTTCGGGCGTATTGCCTACGGGCTCCGCGCCGAGCTGCGCCAGGCGCTGGCGGATTTCGGGCTGCTGCAGGATGCGCACCACGTCGGCGTTGATCTTGCGGATCACCTCGGGCGGGGTGCCGGCGGGCGCGAGCATGCCTTGCCAGCCGCCGGCGGTGAAGCCAGGCACGGCTTCCGCCACCGTTGGCACGTTGGGCCACTCGGGGTTGCGCTCGCGGCTGGTGAAGGCCAGCACGCGCAGCTTGCCGCCGCGCACGTACGAGGCGCTGGCCACCATGCTGTTGAACATCAGGTCGGCCTGGCCGCCCATCACGTCCAGATTGGCCTGCGCGCCGCCCTTGTTGGGCAGGTAGAGCCAGTCGATGCCGAGCTTGCGGGCGAACTGCAGGCCGGCCAGGTGGGGGCCACTGCCGATGCCGGTGGTGGCCCAGTTGAGCTTGCCCGGATGGGCGCGGGCGTAGTCCACCAGTTCCTTGAGGGAGTTCGCCTTGGTCTGCGGCGATACCAGCAACATGTAGGGCGAGTAGGTCAGCGTGACCACCGCGCTGAAATCCTTGATCACGTCATACGGCAGGTTCCTGTAGGCCACCGGCGCGATCACGAAGTTGGACAGGTCGCCCAGCAGCAGGGTGTAGCCATCGGGCGCGCTCTTGGCGACATTGTCGGTGCCGATATTGCCGCCGGCTCCGGTGCGGTTCTCGACCACCACCGGCTGCTTCCAGACTTCCTGCAGCTTGCTGCCGAGCAGGCGGGCCAGCACGTCGGAGGCACCACCCGGCCCATAGGGCACCACCACGCGCACCGGGCGCTGCGGCCAGGCCGGGGGGGCGCTGGCGCTGGCCGGCAGCGCCAGCGCGGTGAGCGTCGCGGCCATCAGCAGGGTGATCCATTTGCGCAGCATGGTTGTCTCCTTTGTTGTTCTGGTTGTTGTTCTGGTTGTTTTCCTGGTTGTTTTCCGGGCAAGCTGGATCAGGCTGCTTGCACTGTCCCTGCGTCCGGCTTTGGCGCCATCGCAATCGCCTGCAACATGGCTTCCGTCATGCTGCGCGGATCGGCCACGCCCTTGCCGGCAATGTCGAACGCGGTGCCGTGGTCCACCGAGGTGCGCACCGCCGGCAAGCCGATGGTCACGTTGACGCCGGCTTCCAGCCCCAGCACCTTGACCGGGCCGTGGCCCTGGTCGTGATACATCGCCACCACCAGGTCGAAGTCGCCGCGGGTGGCGCGGTAGAAGAGGGTGTCGGCCGGCAGCGGGCCATCCACCAGCCATCCGCGCGCACGGCAGGCAGCCACGGCGGGGGCGATTTTCTCGGCTTCCTCGCCGCGCCCGAACAGGCCGTTTTCGCCGGCGTGCGGGTTGATGCCGCACACCGCCACGCGCGGCTGGGCGATGCCGCTCTTTTGCAAGGCCTGCACGCCGCGCGCGATGGTGCGCTCGACCAGTCCGGCGTTGATTTTCTCGACCGCATCCAGGATGCCGATGTGCGTGGTGACATGGATCACGCGCAGGTTCGGCGCCAGCAGCATCATCGAGACCTCCTCGGTGCCCGTGAGCGCGGCCAGCATCTCGGTGTGGCCGGGGTAGCGGTGGCCGCCCAGGTGCAGGGCTTCCTTGTTCAGCGGCGCGGTGCAGATCGCATCGACCTTGCCGGCCTGCACGAACTCGACGGCGCGCGCGATATAGCGGTAGGCGGCATCGCCGCAGATGGCAGAGACCTTGCCGTAAGGCGTGTCGGCAGGGATCAGCGCAAGGTCGATGCAGGCAAGGGTGCCGGGCTCGAACGTGGCCTCGTCGGGATCCGTCACCCGTGCGATGCGCAGCGCGGTGCGGGTGCGGCGCAAGGCGTCTTCCAGGCGCGCGGCGTCGCCCACCACGAAGGGCCGGCATTGCGCATAGAGCGTGCCGTCGGCCAGGCACTTGACGATGATCTCGGGGCCGACGCCGGCGGCGTCGCCCATGGTGATGGCAATTCTCGGTCGGTACATGGGGAGCTCGCTGAGGCGGGTGTTGGCAGGGCTGGCCTGCTCCGGATGAGTGGGGCTGGCGCGCATGGCATCGGCAGCAGACGCCGGCGCGGTGGTCTGGCGCAGGTGCGCCATGCAGGCCAGCAGCGTGTCGCGCTGGCCAAAGGCGCCGGCCTTGATGCAGACCGGCACCGTCTTGCTGTCGTGACCGAAGCCTGCAGGGCCTGCGGCGTTGCGCAGCTGCGCGCGGGCGCTGGTCACGCCGGGCACCAGTGCGCGCACGTTGGTGAGTTGGCTTACGCCCAGCGTCTCCAGCACGGCGCGCGCGCTTTCGCCACCGGACAGCACCAGCCCCGCCGCCGCCTGCGCCATCGGGGCGGCAAAGCGGGCCAGCGCGGCGCACAGGGCGCTGCCGTCCAATGCCGGGTCGGCCGGGCCTTCGACGTGGATCACCACATCGTGGCCGAGCGCCAGCGCGTCAGCGACTCGCTGGCGCCGCGCGAGCCAGGCGGCGGATGCCGCGCCGTCAACCAGCATGCGCGGCGAGCAGGGCACCGGCAGGCAGGTGGCGGCCAGCGCCTGGACCTGCTCGGCGGCCAGCGCGGACATGCTGCCGATGACCGCGAGCCGGCCAGTGGTTGCCGACGCCGTCGCCCCGGCTGCGTGGGTGGTGTCGCGGTTTGATTCTGCGGGCGCCGTAGCCACATGCGCGGCCAGTTGCCGCGCGAGGCCGGCGGAGCCAGCGGCCAGCACGGGCCCGGGCCGGGATGCGATCAGCGTGGCCAGCAGAGAGAGGTCGTCGTCGGTTTGCGCATCGCACACGAGTGCGTCGCATGCGCTATCCAGGCCAAGCGGGGCAGCACCGCCATTGACCAGTGCCCGCAAAGCCGGCAGCGCCAGCACATTGACCCGCAAGCCGGCAGCACGGAGCAGCGTCGGCAGGTGATCGCTGGCGAGGCCTAGCGTGGACCACAGCGCAGTGCCTGACAGCGGTTTGCCATCCAGGTAAGCCTGGCCCTCGCGCAGCGTCCGGCCCTGCGCCGGAAACGCCGGGCAGACCCAGGTCGGGCCAGCGGCCCCAACGGCGTTGCGCGCCGCTATCAGCTCGGCGCCGATATGGCCGCGCAGCGTGGAATCGAGCTTGTGGAAATGCAGGCAGTCCGTTGCCGCTGCGTCTTCTTGCGCGCGCGGACCGAACCCTTCGGCAAAGGCCTGGGCGAACACCTGCGCGGCCTCGGCGGCGGGGCGTGCCCGCGAGTGGGCATCGAGCGCCTGGATCCGCCCCTCCCTTGCCCCATAAGCTGCACGGGCACCCGCACTTTCCGCGCGCATCCGCACCTCGCCGCTGCCATGGCCGGCGAACGCCGCCACGCTGTCGCACGCGCCGGAAAGATCGTCGGCAACGATGCGCACGGCGGCGAACCTCGGTGGGAGCACGACTGTTGGCATGGGTCTGGGAGTGATGAATCAAGGGGAAGGCATCGGGGATGGCGTCTCCTCCGCCCGGCCTTTTCGCTTGCTGGTTTGCCATATCCAAGTGAAATGTGTCCTTAACTTCACTCTACTTGCTGTTTCAGCGCGGCAAATCTCGGTATGCAGGCAATACTACACGCCAAATTCAATAAATGCATGCAATTATTTGGATTGGCATTCAGTTGACGAAAAATGCGCAGACATTGGCCTTTGCTGCATAATGCTTTCGCCACCTCGGTCAAACCGCCCGCAAAGGGCGGCAATGCCGGGCCGTCTTCACACCAGAGATGCCGATCGCAGAGATGCCACAGGAATTGCCAGCACTCCCGCCGGACCAGGACGACCAGCCGCTTTCGCAACGGGTCTACCAGGCCATGTTGTCGGCCATCATTAGCGGGCAGCTAAAGCCGGGGGAGGTGGTCAACGAGATCCGGCTCGCGCAGGAGCTCGGCGTTAGCCGCACGCCGGTGCACACGGCGATTCGCGAACTGGTCAAGGATGGGCTCATCACCCAGGAGGCGAACCGGCGCCCGGTGGTGGCGCGCTTCTCGCGCGAAGATATCCGCGAGGTGTTCGATATGCGCAAGCTGCTGGAGAGCGAGGCGGCCCGCATCGCCGCCGCGCAACTGGACCGCGTCACGCTCAAGGCGCTGTCCGACGCTGCCGACGCCATGGGTGCGGGCGCCGCCGCCAGCGTCGACGACACCGAGGCGCTGGTCCGCTGGGCCGATTTCGACGACAACTTCCACCTGGCCATCGCAGACGCCTGCGGCAGCAAGCGCCTGCGCGAGGACATCCTGCGCTACCGCCTGCTGCACCACGGCCTGAACCAGCTGCGCATGCGCGCCGAGCTGATTCCGCAGGCGCTGGCCGAACACCGCAAGATCCTCGACGCACTGGCCGCGCGCGACGGCGACGCCGCCAGCCGCGCCATGCAGGAGCATCTGCATGAGTGGCAGGCGTATTACATGCAGCGGTTTCCGTTGTAGGGTTTCGCAACGCCGGTTCATGTTCACCATCTGCGCTGCCCCACGGCAAATTCAACTGCTTAACGTCAAAAGCTTAGAGTCAAAGGCAGTTTCACCTCCCCTGCGGGGAGGCGACCTACTTTCTTGTCTCGCCAAGAAAGTAGGCAAAGAAGGCGCCCCATAACGGGAGATTCAAACCTTCACGGCTCGCTTCGCATCGCGCTTTGGTGATTGCCGCCTGGGGGCGGAAATCACGGCTACACCGAGTGGTGCTTTGACTTTGCCGCTGGTTTGCTCCCCTCTCCCACGCAGTGGGAGAGGGGCCGGGGGAGAGGGCGGGCGCTCACGGAGCTGGCGGGCTTTTCGGCCGGCGCCGTGCCCGCTTTGCTGGTTGTCTATGGCATCGCCAACGTGGTCGGCAACGCCATCGTGAGGCGATTTGCCGACAGGTACACGATGCCCATCCTGCTGGGCGGCCTGATTGTTCTGGCGATCACCCTGGCCGTTTTTGCGGGCTTTGCCGACAACAAGGTCGTCAGCGTGGCCGGACTGATCCTGATCGGCCTGGCCGGCGTGCCAATGAACCCGGCGATGGCGGCCCGCGCCATGCGGGCCGCCCATCCCGGTCCGCTGGTCAATACCGTGCATACGTCGGTCATCAATATCGGGCTGGCGGTGGGTTCCTGGATGGGCGGGCTTGGCATCGGGGCGGGCTACGTACGGGCAAAGTCGTGATCCCGGCCGGCCTGAGGCTAGCGATGAGGGCTCAGGCCCCGCCAGCGGCTAGCTTGCCACCAGCCGTGGGTTGCGCTTCAAGCCTGTCCAGGCGGCCGCTCCATGCGGTCAGGCCCAGCGCCACCAGCACCACCAGCGCGCCAATCCACGGCGTATGCATCAGGCCCATGTGGGTCACGATCAGGCCGCCGGCCCAGGCTGCACCGGCAATCCCCAGGTTGAAGGCGGCGATATTCAGGCCCGATGCCACATCGACGGCGCCCGGCGTATAGCGCTCCGCCTGCTTGACCACATAGACCTGCAGCGCCGGCACATTGCCGAAGGCGACCGCGCCCCAGGCCAGCACGGTCGCTACCACCAGCCAGCGGTGCGGTGCGGTGAAGCTCAGCGCGAACAGCACGAAGGACAGCAGCAGGAACACGATCTTGAGCGCGGCGATGGGGCCGTGGCGATCGGCCAGGCGGCCGCCCCAGATGTTGCCCGCGGCGACCGATACGCCGTACACCAGCATGACCAGCCCGACCGCGCCGGCGCTGAAGCCCGAGACGTCTTGCAGGATGGGTGCGAGGAAGGTGAAGGGAATGAACGAGCCGCCGTAGCCGATCGCGGTCTTGGCGTAGACCAGCAGCAGGCGCGGCTCGGCCAGCACCTTGGCCTGTTGCAGCAACGAGGCAGGGGCGCTGTGGCGGATATTGGCCGGGACAAACATCAGGCTGCCGACAAAGGCGACCAGGCCGAGCGCCGATACCGCGAGGAAGGTCTCGCGCCAGCCGAAATGCTGGCCGATAAAGGTGCCCAGCGGCACGCCGGTGACGAGCGCCACGGTCAGGCCGGTGAACATGATGGCGATGGCGCTGGCGGCCTTTTCCTTCGGCACCAGGCTGGTGGCGATGGTGGAGCCGATCGAGAAGAACACGCCGTGAGCCAGGCCGGTCAGGATGCGCGCCAGGATCAGCGATTCATAGCCCGGCGCCTTCCAGGCCAGCAGGTTGCCCAGCGTGAACAGGGCCATCAGCGACAGCAGCAGCGCCTTGCGCGGCAGGCGGCCGGTGAGGGCGGTCAGCACGGGGGCGCCGATGGCCACGCCGAGCGCATAGAGGCTGACCAGCAGGCCGGCCGAGGGCAGGGTGATGTGGAGATCGGCGGCGATGGTGGGGATCAGGCCGACGATGACGAATTCGGTGGTCCCGATGGCAAACGCGCTGATGGTCAGCGCGAACAGGGCAATGGGCATGGTGGGCTCCAGGTGCGTCCGGTAATGGAATGGGCGCAGTTTGCCGCTGTCTTTCTTGCGGATTAAGTGGGGTATCTGGATAAGATACTTGATAAATATTCAAGAACGGCTCGGGTGCCTGGCCGTTCACGCCGGCGTGGCGCTCAAGTAGTCGGCCAGGCTTTATTGCAGAATGTAGGGTGATTTCCAATGAGTGTTTGCTTAATATTCAACAATGAAGATCACACTCGAAGAACTGCAGGCCTTCGCCACCGTGGTGGACAGCGGCTCCATCACAGCCGCGGCCGAGCAACTGGGGCAGACCGTCTCCGGCATCAGCCGCGCGCTCAGCCGCCTGGAAGACAAGGTGGGCACCACCTTGCTGCACCGGACCACGCGCCGGCTGGCGCTGAGCGAGGAGGGCGACGCGCTGCTGGCCCACGCGCGCGCCATCCTGGCCTCGGTGGAACTGGCGGAGGAGCAGATGGCCGTGCGCCGCCAGCGGCCGGCGGGGCGGCTGCGGGTGAATGCGGCGTCACCCTTCATGCTGCATGTGATCGTGCCGCTGATCGGTGAATTCCGCCGGGCGTATCCGGAAATCGAACTGGAGCTCAATACCAACGATCAGATCATCGACCTGCTCGAGCATCGCACCGACGTCGCGATCCGCATCGGCACGCTGCGGGACTCCACCCTGCATGCCCGCCCGCTGGCCAGCAGCCGCGTGCGCGTGCTGGCCAGCCCCGCCTATCTCAAGGCGCGGGGCCGGCCAGAAAGCGTGGCGGACCTTGCCGGCCACAGCCTGATCGGCTTCACCCAGCCCGAATCGCTCAATCGCTGGCCCTTGCGCGGCGCCGTGGGCGAAGAGGTGCAGATCGCGCCGCATCTGTCGGCATCGAGCGGCGAAACCCTGCGCCAACTAGCGCTGGCGGGCGAGGGCCTGGTCTGCTTGTCGGACTTCATGACGGATGCGGACCGGCGCCGAGGCGACCTGGTGCAGGTGCTGATGGGGCACACCATCGACGAACGGCAGTCGATCAACGCGGTCTACTACCTCAACACCCAGCTTTCAGCGCGCATCGCGAGCTTCCTGGATTTTGTCGGGGGGAAGCTGCGCGAGGCGGCCTGGGCACAACTTTAGGCCGGCGCGGGCCAAGGCCAGCGCTTGGGCTGGGCCTTGGCAATAGGGGAAATCAAGGAGGCGGCTGGAGCGGATTGCACTCCTGTGCGAAAATAGCGAGTTGGCCGCAGGTTTTTGCGCTGTTTTTTGGCCATCAAGTCGCGGCCATTAAGTTGCCATTCGTCGCGAGTTGCCCGCCCGGCATTCGCCGCGCGCCGTGTACCGGCCCGAGGCCTGTCTGCGCTGGCCGCCTCATGGCCAGGCCGGCATGCCGCGCCGCATGATGACTGCATCACCGCACCACCCACAGCACCACCTACAAGAGCTACTACAGCTTTACCAGCCAGCATGACTTACGCCGTCAAGGAAATCTTCTACACACTGCAGGGCGAAGGCGCCAACGCGGGCCGCGCAGCCGTGTTCTGCCGCTTCTCCGGATGCAATCTCTGGAGCGGGCGCGAGGAAGACCGTGCCGGCGCGGTCTGCCAGTTCTGCGACACCGACTTCGTTGGCACCGACGGCACCGAGGGCGGCAAGTACCGCACCGCCGAGGCGCTCGCCGACAAGGTGGCGGCCCAGTGGCCGCAAGGCGTGGAGAGCAGCGCCGCCGGGCGCCCGCTGGTGGTCTGCACGGGCGGCGAGCCGCTGCTGCAGCTGGATGCGCCCCTGATCGACGCGCTGCATGCGCGCGGCTTCGAGATCGCCATCGAAACCAATGGCACGTTGCCGGTGCCGGACGGCATCGACTGGGTTTGCGTGAGCCCCAAGATGGGCGCCGAGCTGGTGGTCACGCGCGGCGACGAGCTCAAGGTGGTGATCCCGCAGGATGGCCAGGATTTCGCCGCATACGAGCGCCTTGATTTCCGCTATTTCCTGGTGCAGGCCATGGATGGCCCGCTGGCACGGCAAAATACCGCGCTGGCGGTGGAGTTCTGCCAGCGCCGTCCGCTGTGGCGCCTTTCGCTGCAGACCCACAAGCTGCTCGGCATCCGGTAGGCAAATCGCGCAAATCGTGCAAATCGCGCCGGTACGCACCGGCACACCTCGGCACCCACTGGTCCACATGAACAAGCAAGTTTCCATTACCCGCCGGCTGGAGTTCGACTCCGGCCACCGCATCCCCAACCATGGCGGCCAGTGCCGCAACATCCATGGCCATCGCTATCGCCTGGACCTGACGCTGTCGGGCGAGGTGCTGCATCGCGCCGGCGCCTCGGACGAGGGCATGATCCTGGACTTCAGCGACATCAAGGCGCTGGCCACAGAACACCTGGTGTCCAAGTGGGACCACGCCTTCCTGATCTACCGCGGCGATACCGCGCTGCTGAACTTCCTGCAGACCATGGACGGGCACAAGACGGTGGTGCTCGATGCCATCCCGACCGTGGAGAACCTGGCGCAGATCGCCTTCGACATGCTCGCCCCGGTGTTCAAGGATTGCTTTGGCCACCAGTTGCAGCTCACCCGCCTGGTGCTGTTCGAGACCCCGAACTGCTGGGCCGAGGTCAGCGCCGCCTTCAGCCTGCCGGCGCAGGACTGACCCGCCGGGATGATGCAGCCGCGATGACCGCGCCGACCCTCCCGCCCGAGGCAAGCCTGGAAAGCCCGGATCCTTCCATGGATCCTGCGCTGGAGCGCGAGCGCCGCTATATGCAGGCCGCGCTGGACGAAGCGCGCCTGGCCGAAGCCGCCGGCGAAGTCCCGGTGGGCGCGGTCGTGGTGTGGAACGACACCATCATCGCGCGCGGCCACAACCTGCCGATCCGCTCGGTCGATCCTTCCGCTCATGCTGAAATGCAGGCGCTGCGCGCCGCTGCGCGCGTGATCGGCAACTACCGCATGCCGGAATGCGAGCTCTATGTGACGCTGGAACCTTGCGTGATGTGCAGCGGCGCGATCCTGCACGCGCGGATTCGTCACGTGGTGTTTGGCGCCACCGACCCCAAGACCGGCGCCGCGGGCAGCGTGCTCAACCTGTTCGAGCAGGCGCAGCTCAATCACCAGACCACCATTGCCGGCGGCGTGATGGCCGACGAGTGCTCGCGCATGCTGAAGGATTTCTTTGGCGGCAGGCGCCGGGCCCAGAAGGCCGCACAGAAAGCAGCGGCGCAAGAAGCCGCCCAGACTGCGGGGGCAAGCGATGCGCCTGCCTGCGCCCATTGCGACGCTGCCGCACCCGCAGCCTCCATCGACACCGACCCAAGCCAGAACTCCGACGCATGAGCCAGCCCACGACCACGCCCACGCCAGCCACCGAGGTCCGCCTGATCGCGTCTTCCGGCTATCCGCATGACGTCGCCATCGCCGCGCGCGGCTGCGCCTGGCTCAAGGGGCAGGGCTTTCATGTCGGCAACCCGGATGTGCTGGCGCGCCGCTATTTGCGCTTTGGCGGCAGCGATGCGGAGCGGCTGGCCGACCTGCACGCCATCGGCACCGGCGCGGCGCACGAGCTGACGCTGGCGGTGCGCGGCGGTTACGGCATTGCGCGGCTGCTGGAGCAGGTGGACTTCGCCCGCATCGCCGAGCAGGCGCGCGCCAGCCAGACGCCGATTGTCGGCCATAGCGATTTCACGGCCTTCCAGCTAGCGTACCTGGCGGCCACCGGCGGCGTCACCTTTGCCGGCCCGATGCTGCTGGCGGATTTTGGCGCGGACGTGGTCGATCCCTTCATGTGGCAGCACTTCAACGGCGTGCTGCGCGATCCGGCGTACACCATCGACGTGGATGCGCCGCAGGCCGGCGGCCAGCCTTTTACCGGCTCGTTGTCGGGCACGCTGTGGGGCGGCAACATGGCGATGCTGTGCAGCTTGCTGGGCACGCCATTCATGCCGGCCGTAGAGGGCGGCATCCTGTTCCTGGAAGACGTCAACGAGCCGCCGTACCGGGTCGAGCGCATGCTGCTGCAGCTGGACCAGGCCGGCGTGCTTGGCGCGCAGCGCGCGATCCTGCTGGGCGACTTTTCCAATTACCGCGTGACCGACTACGACAACGGCTATGACCTGCCTGCAGTGGTGGCGTACATGCAGGCGCGCCTGTCGGTGCCGGTCCTCACCGGCCTGCCGTTCGGTCATTGCCCGCGCAAGCTGACCCTGCCGGTGGGCGGGCAGGCGCAGTTGAGCGCACGTGCGGATGGGTTTTCCCTGTCGCTGTCGGGCTACCCGGTGTTGAAAGCGGCGGCTTGCGCCCACATCTGAGGCTTATCGCTTCGTTCCTTTGCCCGCCAGTGGTAAAATCGCGGGTTGTTTCCCGATTTCCCTGCCCGGGTCCCGCGCCAACGCGCCGCCAGGTCACCATGCCTGGCTTTATGCCGCCCCCGTTGCCAAAGAAGCCAAGCGAATCGCATTTTGCACAGCCCTTGGCAGGCGGCAGCCCGAGGCAAGCGCGGCAAGTCCCGCGCCTCATCATCCATACAAGGTCCCAGACGTGCTTTCTACCGCAAACATCACCATGCAGTTCGGCCCCAAGCCGTTGTTCGAGAATATCTCGGTCAAGTTCGGCGAGGGCAACCGCTACGGCTTGATCGGCGCGAACGGCTGTGGCAAGTCCACCTTCATGAAGATCCTCGGCGGGGATCTCGAGCAATCCGCCGGCACCGTCATGCTGGAGCCGGGCGTGCGCCTGGGCAAGTTGCGCCAGGACCAGTTCGCCTATGAAGACATGCGCGTGCTGGACGTGGTCATGATGGGCCATACCGAGCTGTGGGCCGCCGCCGCCGAGCGCGATGCGATCTACGCCAACCCGGAAGCCACCGACGAAGACTACATGAAGGCCGCCGAGCTGGAGGCCAAGTATGCCGAGTACGACGGCTACACGGCCGAAGCGCGCGCCGGCGAGCTGCTGCTGGGCGTGGGCATTCCCACCGACCAGCACCAGGGCACCATGAGCAACGTGGCGCCGGGCTGGAAGCTGCGCGTGCTGCTGGCGCAGGCCCTGTTCTCGAACCCGGACGTGCTGCTGCTCGACGAGCCGACCAATAACCTCGACATCAATACGATCCGCTGGCTGGAACACGTGCTCAACGAGCGCAATTCCACCATGATCATCATTTCCCACGATCGCCACTTCCTGAACTCCGTGTGCACGCACATGGCCGACATGGACTACGGCACGCTCAAGGTCTACCCGGGCAACTACGACGACTACATGGAAGCCTCCATGCAGGCTCGCGAGCGCCAGGTGGCGGCCAATACGCGCGCCAAGGAGCGCATCGGCGAGCTGCAGGACTTCGTGCGCCGCTTCTCGGCCAACAAGTCCAAGGCCCGCCAGGCCACGTCGCGCCTGAAGCAGATCGACAAGATCAAGGTCGAGGACATCAAGCCGTCGTCGCGCCAGAATCCGTTCATCCGCTTCGAGTTCGACAAGAAGCTGCACAACCTGGCCGTGGAAGCCGAGGGCGTGACCAAGACCTACGATCGCAAGGTCATCAACAACCTGTCGATCGCGATCCAGGCCGGCGAGCGCGTGGCCATCATCGGCGAGAACGGCGCCGGCAAGACCACCTTGCTGCGCAGCCTGCTGGGCAGCACCGTCAAGGGCGGCGTGGAAGTCGATCGCGGCACCATCAAGTGGGCCGAGAACGCCAATGTCGGCTATATGCCGCAGGACACCTTCGAGGAATTCCCGGTCGACCGCGACCTGATCGACTGGATGAGCCAGTGGACCCAGGCCGGCGACGACGACCAGTCGCTGCGCGGCACGATGGGCCGCCTGCTGTTCTCCGCCGACGACATCAAGAAGTCCGTCAAGGTGCTGTCCGGGGGCGAAAAGGGCCGCATGATCTGGGGCAAGCTGATGCTGGGCCGGCACAATGTGATGGCGCTCGACGAGCCGACCAACCACATGGACATGGAATCCATCGAATCGCTGCAGATCGCGCTCGACAAATACGCCGGCACGCTGATCTTCGTCTCGCACGACCGGATCTTCGTCAGTGGCCTGGCCACGCGCGTGATCGAAGTGCGCAACGACGGCACGCTGACCGACTACCTGGGTACGTACGACGAGTACCTGGAATCGCAAGGCATCGACGACTAAGCAGTAAAAAAAAGCCTCGGGCAAACAAGAAGGGCCGCCAAGCGCTGCTCTTGGGACTGCTGACAAAGTTGCGAACCATCCGGTTTGCTCCCCTCTCCCACTTGTGGGAGAGGGGTCGGGGGAGAGGGCGGGCGCTCGCACAGCGTGAGGACGTCCACTTCGTAGGGACTCCCGGGGGG
>NZ_BAAILO010000317.1:52675-75236 GCF_054589115.1 Cupriavidus sp. 8B
GTAGATCGACCTTTGTCAGCAAGCTGAAGGGCCGCCAAGCGCGGCCCTTCTTGTTTTTGTGGCCGCATCCGCTCAGGCCGATGCTTGCCCGTTGTCGCGCACCATCCTGTCGAGCTGGTCGATGATGGCGCCGGCAGTGATCTCGCCTTTGGCCTTGTGCAGGGCGCTGTATAGCGGATCGCGCAATGCCGCCAGTTCCGCCGGACTGCCGGCCTTTTCCACCTTGACCTGGAGCAGGTAGCCGCGCAGGCCCAGGTGATGGCCGATGACGTCCGTATAGAAGTGATAAAGCTGCTGGTAAGCACCGCCGGTGGCTTGCAGGGAGGCTTGCGCCAGCAAGGCGTCGTCCCGTAACTGCACATTGGCACCACGCATGCCGTACATGGAGAACAGGCTGTCGGCCTTGGCATCGCCATGGTCAGCCATGCTGGCGGGCGGGTTTGGCGGGCTGGTAACCGTTGGCGCTGGCTGCTGCGCATCCTCCGCGCGGATCAGCCCGGCAGCCAGCAGGGCTTCGATGGCCTCAGGCCCGACGCCCATGCCGCCGGTCTGGGCCAGCAACTCGCTGCGGCGGCGCTCTCCATTGACGATCAGCAGCAAGGCGCGCAACTTATGGTCCAGCTTGCGTGCGCGCGTGCGGATTTCGTCATGGCCTTGCTCGGTCTTATGAAAAACCGGGTCGGTCATGTCTCGCTCCATTGTGATAGGCCAGGCAGCGCCGTGCGGTGGGCCGCACTTGGCGTCATGCGGCTCGCCGGCCGATTATCGCCACGTTGTTTGGGACGCTGGCGCGCTGCAAAAAAACGAGTCGCCAAAGCGCACTACAATGTGGTGCACCATAAAAGTAACAAAATTTGCACCCGCCTATTCACCCAACTGAAAACTGTGGCCATGCAACAACGAGACAAACTCTTTATCAACGGTAAGTGGATTGCCCCGCACGGTACCGGCCTGATCAACGTCATCCACTCCACGACCGAAGCCGTCATGGGCCGCATCCCCGAAGGCCACGCGCGCGACGCCGAGGATGCCATCCAGGCAGCGCGGGCCGCCTTCGACAGCTGGTCGGCCACGCCGCCCAGCGTGCGCGCGGGCTATATCCGCAAGATTGCGGAGGGCCTCAAGGAGCGCAGCGAAGAACTGGCGCAGCTGATCGCCGGCGAAGTCGGCATGCCGATCAAGCTGGCGCGCGCCATCCAGGTGGGCGGCCCGGTCTACAACTGGGCGCAGGCCGCCAAGCTGCTCGATACCTTTGCGTTCGAGGAAGAAGTGGGCAATTCGCTGGTGGTTCGCGAGCCGGTCGGTGTGGTCGCGGCCATTACGCCGTGGAACTACCCGCTCAACCAGATCACGCTGAAAGTGGCGCCGGCGCTGGCCGCGGGCTGCACCGTGGTGCTCAAGCCGTCGGAAGTGGCGCCGCTCAATGCCTTCGTGCTGGCTGAAGTGATCGAAGCCGCCGGGCTGCCGCCGGGCGTGTTCAACCTGGTCACCGGCTATGGCCCGGTGGTGGGCGAGGTACTGGCCAGCCACCCGGAAGTGGACATGGTGTCGTTCACGGGTTCCACGCGCGCCGGCAAGCGCGTGTCCGAGCTGGGCGCGCAGAGCGTCAAGCGCGTCGCGCTGGAGCTGGGCGGCAAGTCCGCCTCGGTGATCCTGGATGACGCGGACCTGGCTGCCGCGGTCAAGGGTACCGTTGGCGCCTGCTTCCTCAACTCCGGGCAGACCTGCTCGGCGCACACCCGCATGCTGGTGCCGCGCGCACGCTACGACGAGGTCAAGGCGATCGCCAAGAAGGTGGTCGAAGGCTATACCGTGGGCGACCCGTTGCTGGAAACCAGCCGGCTCGGCCCGCTGATCTCGGCCGCGCAGAAGGACCGCGTGACCGGCTATATCCAGCGCGGCATCAACGAGGGCGCGGAACTGGTAGCCGGCGGCCCGGAGGCGCCGGAAGGCCTGGACAAGGGCTTCTTCGTCAAGCCGACGGTGCTGGGCAATGTCGATCCCAAGGCCACGGTGGCGCAGGAAGAGATCTTCGGCCCGGTGCTGTCGATCATCTGCTACGACACCGAGGAAGATGCCGTGCGCATCGCCAACGACAGCATCTACGGGCTGGGCGGCGGCGTGTGGTCGGTCGACGAGGCGCGCGCCATCCGCGTGGCGCGCCGTATCCGCACCGGCCAGGTCGACATCAACGGCGGCCCGTTCAACATGCAGGCGCCGTTTGGCGGCTACAAGCAGTCCGGCAACGGGCGCGAGGCCGGCAAGTACGGGCTCGAGGAATTCCTCGAGTACAAGTCGCTGCAAATGAAGAAGCCGGCTGCCTGAGGCCGGCGGCTCGCGAAGGCGGGCGCTGACCCGTGCGCCCCCGCCTTCGCGCGAGGAACGATGCCCGGCTGTTCCGGGCATTTTTCATGGGCCGCTTCGCTGGCCGGCTACTTGGCCGGCTGGTTGACTGAATCGTTGGCCGATTTCACGTTGGCCGGATTCATGATTCGGCGATAATGCCGGAGTTCCATTGGCCTGCAAGCGGGCTGCGGGCTAGCGGACGGGCAAGATACACGGGACCAAAAACATAAATAAGAACGCGGGCGCGGCACGCCACGCCACGCGGGGAGAGGGATCGATGCGTTGGTTGAAACGGCTGACCTGGCTGGTATTGACGCTGGCGGTGCTGCTGCTGGTCGGCGCGTTTGGCGCTTATGTCTGGTATCGCCAGGCATCGCAGCCGCAGACCGCGGGCACGCTGAAGCTGACCGGCCTGCGTGATGGCGTATCGATCGTTCGGGACCGCCATGCCGTGCCGCATATCAAGGCGGCCAATGCGCAGGATGCCTACTTTGCGCTCGGCTTCCTCCACGCGCAGGATAGGCTGTGGCAGTTGCAGATGAGCAAGCGCATCGTGTCCGGTCGCCTGGCGGAAATCCTGGGGCCGAGCGCGTTGGATACCGACCGCTTCCTGCGTACCCTGGGCGTGCGGCGCAACGCCGAGGCCATCCTGAGCCAATCCTCTGCCGAGACCCGGGCCGTGCTGCAGGCCTATGCCGATGGCGTGAATGCCTATATCGATGGCCACAAGGGACCGTTGCCGCCGGAGTTCCTGATCCTGCGCACCCGGCCCGAGCACTGGGAGCCGGCCGATACGCTGGCCTGGCAGACCATGATGGCGTGGGACCTGGGCGGCAACTGGACCCAGGAGACGCTGCGCATGCGGCTGGCGCAGGTGCTGCCGGTGGCGCGCATCAATGAGCTGTTGGCGCCTTATCCCGGCGATCGGCCGCTGCGCACCATGGACTACGGCAATCTCTACCGGCACCTGGCGCCGCTGGCCACGGCCATGGCGCGCGTCGAGCAGCGGGCGCCGGCGGGTTACGTGGAGGGCATGGGCTCGAACAACTGGGTGGTGTCGGGCGCCCATACCCGTTCGGGCAAGCCGCTGCTGGCCAATGATCCGCACCTCGGGCTGCAGGCGCCGGCGCTGTGGTACTTCGCCCAGCTGCAGGCTCCCGGGCTGGATGTCACGGGCGCCACGCTGCCCGGCATGCCGGCGGTGGTGCTCGGGCACAACCAGCGCATCGCGTGGGGTTTCACCAATACCGCGCCGGACGTGCAAGATCTCTATATCGAGCGCTTGCAGCCTGGCAGCACGCAGCGCTACCAGACTCCGGACGGCTGGGCAGACTTCATCACGCGCACCGAGACCATCCACGTCAAGGGGGCGCCCGACGTGAAGCTGAGCGTGCGCGAGACGCGCCACGGCCCGGTGATCTCCGATGCGGCCGAGCCGGTGGCGACCGCCGCGGCCCCGCTCGGGGCGCAGTACGTGGTGGCCTTCCAGTGGACCGCGCTGCGTGCCGACGACCGGACCGTGCAGGCCGGGCTGGCGCTGAACCGCGCCACCGACTGGGCCAGCTTCCTGGCAGCGCTGCGCGATTTCCATTCGCCGCAGCAGAACATCGTCTACGCCGACGTCGATGGCAACATCGGCTTTATCGCGCCCGGCCGTGTGCCGCTGCGCCGCGCCGACAATGACCTGAAGGGGTTGGCGCCGGCCCCCGGCTGGGATGCGCGCTACGACTGGACCGGCTTCATCCCGTTCGAGCAGTTGCCGCGCAGCTTCAATCCGCCCGAGGGCGTGATCGCCACCGCCAACCAGAAGATCGTCGAGGACGACTACCCGTACTTCCTGACCAGCGAATGGACCGTGGCGTATCGCTACCAGCGCATCCGCACGCTGATCGACGCCACCGAGCGGCACACCATGGACAGCTTTGGCGCGATCCAGAAAGACACGCTCTCGCTGGCCGTGCGCGACGCCTTGCCGCTGCTGCTGGCATCTCCCTTCGCCAGCAATCCGGCGCTGCCGCAGCGCGAGCGCGCGCTGATCGAGTCGCTGCGCAAATGGGACGGCGATATGCAGGCCGGGCTGTCCGAGC
This sequence comes from Cupriavidus sp. 8B, assembly GCF_054589115.1. Taxonomy (NCBI): domain Bacteria; kingdom Pseudomonadati; phylum Pseudomonadota; class Betaproteobacteria; order Burkholderiales; family Burkholderiaceae; genus Cupriavidus; species Cupriavidus sp. 8B. The sequence continues at coordinate 57,109 of NZ_BAAILO010000317.1, forward strand.
CGCTGGTGGCAACCGCATGGCTGCGCGAGCTGTCGCGCGTGTTGTTCGAGGACAAGGTGGGAGATACGCTGTTCAACCGCCTGTGGGAGCAGCGTAACGTGCAACAGCCCATGCTCAACGTGTTGCGAAATCCGCGGGGGCAGGGCGCGTTCTGGTGCGACGACAGCAAGACGCCCACCCAGGAGAGCTGCGACGACGCCATCGCCAGCGCCTGGCGCCTGGCCATTGCCGACCTGGACCGCCGCTACGGCGGCAAGCCCGAGCGCTGGCGCTGGGGCAAGGCGCATGCAGCCCGGTCCGAGCACAAGCCGTTCGGCAAGCAGCCTTACCTGGCGGGTTTGTTCAACGTCAAGGTACCCAGTGGCGGCGACACCTATACGGTCAACGTGGGACGCCACAATCTGCGTGACGAGGCGGCGCCGTTCGAGAGCGTGCACGCGGCCAGCCTGCGTGCCATCTACGACCTGTCCGACCTGGCCGAGTCGCGCTTCATGGATTCGACCGGGCAGTCGGGCAACGTGATGTCGACCCACTACCGCGACTGGACCGACAAGTGGGCCGCGGTGCAGTACATCACCATGGCGCCGGGCCGCCGCGCGCCGGGCAATGAGGCCTTCGATACGCTGGTGCTGCAACCGGCCGGCAGGCGATGACCGAGGTGGACATTGCCATCGATTGCGTGCTGCTCGGCACTGTGCGCCCGTTTGGGCCCAAGGGCGTACCCAGCGGCATCGACAAGCATGCGGTTGACGCGGCGGTGCGCGTCACCGTGCCGGGATTGGCCGGAGATGGGCAGGGAGACCCCAAGCACCATGGCGGCCCGGGAAAAGCTATCCACCACTACGCGTTCGATCACTATCCCGCCTGGCGCCAGGAACTGTCGGCGCTATCCGCGCAGGCTGCCGAGGTGCTGGCGCGGCCCGGTGCGTTTGGCGAGAACGTGAGCACCGCCGGCCTGACCGAGGCCGACGTCTGCATTGGCGATCGCTTTCGCCTCGGCGGGGCGTTGGTCGAGGTATCGCAGGCTCGCCAGCCCTGCTGGAAGCTGAACCATCGCTTCGGGCACGCCGGCATGGCGCGCGCCGTCCAGCAGAGCCTGCGCACGGGCTGGTATTACCGGGTGCTGGAAGAGGGGGAGCTGACGCCGGGCGACCGCCTCCTGCTGGTAGAACGGCCCAATCCCGGCTGGAGCCTGCAGCGGCTGCTGCACGTGCTCTATGTGGATCGGCTGGATAGGGTCGCCCTGGCTGCCATGGCGGCGCTGCCGGCATTGGCCGAGAACTGGCGCAACCTGGCGCGCCAGCGGCTGGAACGGCACGAGGTCGAAGATATGGAGCGGCGGCTGGCAGGCGGTTGAGCCCACGCTCGACCACCGAGGGAAGGGAGAATCAGCCCTGGCGGAAGCGCTTGCCCTTGCCCTCGCGCGTGATGCGCTCCCACACCACCTGCTTTTCCGCATCGTCCATGAAGACCCAGTTGCTGACTTCCATCGCGCTGCGGCCGCAACCCTGGCAAATCTCATCGAACAAGGTCGAGCAGATGCCGATGCACGGGCTGTCCGGGCGGTCGAACAGGCTTTCGTCGCCGCGGGGTTGGCCTGGCTGTGACTCCGGCTGCCCACTGGATTGCTGGGCGGATTGGCTGGGGTCTTGCGGGTTTGACGGCATGCGGCTGGGTGGCGGGACGGATGGGCGCCCATTATAAACGGGTGGATGGGCCGGTCTTGGCTGCCAGCCGATTACCTGCAAGGTTATTGAGCCGCTCCGCCGGTGCGCATAAGCTGGAGCGAGCCTGAACTACCGATCACCCTGAGGAGCCCCCCATGCTGTCCCTGATCCCCGCCTTGTCCAGCGCTGCAAGCACCGCCGCCTCGCCGCCTATCGATCCGCGCATCCGCCACACCGTGGAGCAGGTGCTGATGGGCTCGCCCGTGGCGCGTGCCTTGGGCATTGCGCTGGATGTGCTGGCCGTGGACCAGGTGGAGTTGCTGCTGCCCTTCAGCGCGGCCAACGTGACGGTTGGCGAGATCGTGCACGGCGGCGTGATCGCCACCCTGATCGACGTCGCGGGCGCGGCGGCGGCTTCGGGCGCCGATACCGATAACCTGCGCGGGGGCGCCACCAGTTCGCTGAACATCCAGTATCTCGAAGCGGCCCGCGCGGCGAACCTGCGCGCCGTCGCCAACGTGGTGAGGCGAGGGCGCCGCCAGGTGGTGACCGAGGTCTCGGTCTACGCGCAAGGGGCGGACCAGGTCGAACTGGTGGCCAAGGCCTTGATGAGCAGTGCTTTGTTCTGAGAGAGGGGGACGGGATCCTGACGCCACCGGCCCTTGCGCGACGATGGCCTGGAAGCACGCCCCGACCTTGTCATTGAGGGTCACGTTGGAGGCCCTCACGTTCGCAATGTTGAAATTCTGGATCGCATCCTTGGCGAGGGCCACCTATGAACGTGCGCACTCAGTCAGCCAAGCTGGTCCTGGACGATGTTCAGCGGCTCGGCATCGAGCTGCCGCGCCAGTTCATCCACCGCCCGCCGGATCGGTTGCCCGCTCTTGGCCACCTTGGCGAGCGTCAGCGCCCCTTGCCAGCCGCAGATCACCAGGCCGGCGAGTTCGGTGGCGCGCGCCCGCGGAATTCCATGCGCGGCGAAGGCGTCGGCAAGCACAGCCTCCCAGGCGGCGAACGCCGCGTTGCCGGCCGCTGCGACGCCCTCGGCTTCGGGAGCGATTTCCAGCAGGATGGTCGAGATCGGGCAGCCGTCGCGGTAATCGGACTGCGCCATCCACCCGGCCATCAACACCCCATAAGCGCGCACGATCGCCCCGGGCGACTCATGCTCGGCGCATAGCTGCGCGAGCGTCGTACGCACCAGTTCCCCGGCGTACGCGATGACTTCCTCGGCGATCTGCTCCTTACCTCGCGGGAAGTAGTGATAGAGCGAGCCTTTCGGCGCACCACTCAGTGCGACGATGTCATTGGTGCCGCTGGCGGCGTAACCATACCGGCGAAAGAGCACGGCGGCGGAGCGGATGATCTTGTCCCGGTGCTTGGCTTGAGCGGCCATGTGACGAAGTCCTCGGTCGTTGGAGGGGTTGTTATCCCTCGAGAATTATATAGACTGGTCTACATTAAAAATAGTGGTGGGGCAATCGCAGCCTCACCGATCCGACCAGGAGACACCACGATGACCAGCCCCACGGCCGAGCATGCCGATCTTCCCGCCGATCTTCCCGCCGGTCTTCCGCCCGGCTTTGCGCCGCATTTTCGCCATAGTCCGCTGACCGACCCTTGGGAGCCGTTGTACTCGAAACGCTCGGACCAGGCCATCGTGCTGGCGGTGAAGCTCGCCCAGGCCCACACCAATGCGCGCGGCTTTGCCCATGGCGGGCTGATCACGGCCCTGGCGGACAACGCCATGGGGCTGTCGTGCGGCATGCAGTTCGCCGAGCCGCGCAGCCTGGTCACCGTGAACCTGTCGATCGACTTCCTCGGCGTGGCACGGATCGGGCAGTGGCTGCTGTTCGAAACGTCATTCACCAAGGTCGGCGGGACGCTGTGCTTTGCCCAGGCTTTCGTCACCGCCGACGGCGTGGCTTGCGCCAGGGCCAATGCGACCTTCCGGGCCATGCAGTGAGTTTTTCCTTGGATCTCAACCAGGCAGGGTAATGCAATGACAGCAAATACGAACAGCACCAACGCGACCACGAACGCGACCACCAACGCGACCACCAACAGCGCCTATTCGCTGGACGCGGTCAAGCGCGTCAACCAGACCGCCGCATTCAACCGGTGGCTCGGCTTCGAGGTGATCCGCGCGGAGGGCGGGGCGGCGGAGCTTCGCATGGCCTGGCATGACCAAGCCACGCAATACGCGGGATTCCTCCATGCGGGCGTGATCGGCGCCCTGGTCGATACCGCCTGCGGTTTCGCGGCCACCACGGTGGCGGGGCCGGTGATGGCTTCCCACTATTCGGTGAACTGCATGGCGCCGGCCGTGGGGCAGGCATTCGTGGCGCGGGCCAGCGTGACCAAGGCGGGCAAGCGGCAGGTGTTTGCGAGGGCGGAAGTGTTCGCCGAGCAGTCCGGCGGCGAACTCCGGCTGGTGGCATCGGGCGAGGTCATCCTCGTGCCTGTCGATGCACAGACCCCCAAGCCACCTGTGCCGCACGACTGAGATCCCTGGCTTGAAATCACTAACGCAATTAACCGCCAAGCATTTGCACCTTACGACCAAACCAGTGCCATCTCGCGCGATCCCGCAACTCCGGCCGCACGCGGCTTCGGCGGGCCAGGCGAGCCTGCAGGGCGAGAGGTAAGGCTTGAATGGAAAATGGCAGTCCGCTCGCTACGCGAGCCGACTGCCATTCACACGGCGCGGCCAGGCCGCGAGAGACCTGTCCGGTGCGCCGATAGTGGTAGCTCCGGGATACTCCCGGTAGCGGGCGCCGTGGCCGGCCCCGCACCGGGGTGAAATCCAGGCCGCGGCGTCAGCCGGCCTCAGAACGCGTCGCCGGGCACGCGCACCCATCCTTCCATCAGCACCCGGGCGCTGCGGCTCATGATGGCCTTGGTCACGGTCCATTCGCCGTCGACCTGGCTGGCTTCGGCGCCCACCCGCAAGGTGCCCGAGGGATGGCCGAAACGCACGGCGTTGCGCTCGCCGCCGCCGGCCGCCAGGTTCACCAGCGTGCCAGTAATTGCCGCTGCGGTGCCGATGGCGACCGCGGCCGTGCCCATCATGGCGTGATGCAGCTTGCCCATGGACAAGGCGCGCACGAGCAGGTCGACGTCGCCGGCGGCAACCTGCTTGCCACTGGAGGCCACGTAGCCGGCCGGCTTGGCGACAAAGGCAACCTTCGGCGTGTGTTGCCGCGTGGCGGCCTCATCGATATGTTTGATCAGGCCCATGCGCACCGCGCCGTGGGCGCGGATGGTCTCGAACATCGCCAGGGCCTTGGCGTCGCCGTTGATGGCGTCCTGCAGCTCGGTGCCCTTGTATCCAATGGCTTCCGCGTTGAGGAAGATGGTCGGGATGCCGGCATTGATCATGGTGGCCTTGAGCGTGCCGACGCCCGGCACCTCGAGATCGTCCACCAGGTTGCCGGTGGGGAACATGGCGCCGCCGGCGCCGTCTTCCTCGGCCGCCGGGTCCATGAACTCAAGCTGCACTTCGGCGGCGGGGAAGGTCACGCCATCGAGCTCGAAGTCGCCGGTTTCCTGCACGGCGCCATTGGTGATGGGTACGTGCCCGATGATGGTCTTGCCGATATTGGCCTGCCAGATGCGCACGATGGCCACGCCGTTGTGCGGGATGCGGCTGGGGTCGACCAGCCCGGCACTGATGGCGAAGGGGCCGACGGCGGCGGAGAGGTTGCCGCAGTTGCCGCTCCAGTCGACAAAGGGCTGGTCGATGGAGACCTGGCCGAACAGGTAATCGACGTCGTGATCGGGCTTGCTGCTTTTGGCGAGGATGACCGTCTTGCTGGTACTCGAGGTCGCGGCGCCCATGCCGTCGATCTGCTTGCCGTAAGGGTCCGGGCTGCCGATCACGCGCATCAGCAGCGCATCGCGGGCCGCGCCCGGTACCTGCGCGGCTTCGGGCAAATCCTGCAGGCGGAAGAAGACGCCCTTGCTGGTGCCGCCACGGATGTAGGTGGCGGGGATCTTGATCTGGGGTACGTGGGCCATGGGGTTCTTGTCCTGATGAAACCGGGCGGTACGTTGCCGTACCGCCCGAACACGTTGCTGGTCGATGCGCCTGCGCGCGCTTAGGCAGCGGCCTTCGACGACTCGAGGAAGTCCTGCGCAAAACGCTGCAGCACGCCACCAGCCTCGTAGATCGACACTTCTTCGGCGGTGTCGAGGCGGCAGGTCACCGGCACTTCCACGCGCTCGCCGTTCTTGCGATGGATCAGCAGGGTGAGATCGCAGCGCGGCGTGCGCTCGCCAATCACGTCGTAGGTCTCGGTGCCGTCGATGCCCAGCGTGGTGCGGTTCACGCCAGGCTTGAACTCCAGCGGCAGCACGCCCATGCCAACCAGGTTGGTGCGGTGGATGCGCTCGAAGCCTTCGGCGGCAATGGCTTCCACGCCGGCCAGGCGCACGCCCTTGGCGGCCCAGTCGCGCGAGGAGCCCTGGCCGTAGTCGGCGCCGGCAATCACGATCAGCGGCTGCTTGCGGGCCATATAGGTCTCGATGGCTTCCCACATGCGGGTGACCTTGCCCTCCGGCTCGACACGGGCGAGCGAGCCCGGCTTGACCTTGCCGTCCACCACCACCATTTCGTTCTTCAGGGTGGGGTTGGCAAACGTGGCGCGCTGCGCGGTCAGGTGGTCGCCGCGGTGGGTTGCGTAGGAGTTGAAGTCTTCCTCCGGCAGGCCCATCTTGGCCAGGTACTCGCCGGCTGCGCTGTCGAGCATGATGGCGTTGGACGGCGACAGGTGGTCGGTGGTGATGTTGTCGCCCAGCACGGCCAGGGGGCGCATGCCCGTGAGCGCGCGTTCGCCCGCCAATGCGCCTTCCCAGTAGGGCGGGCGGCGGATGTAGGTGCTCATCTCGCGCCAGTCGTACAGCGGGTTGGCCTGCTCGCCGGTGTCGGCGGTCACGGCGAACATCGGCTCGTAGACCTTGCGGAACTGCGCTGGCTTCACGCTGGCGGCAACCACCGCGTCGATCTCTTCATCGGACGGCCAGATGTCCTTCAGCGTCACCGGCTTGCCATCGGCGTCGGTGCCCAGCACGTCCTTCTCGATATCGAAGCGGATGGTGCCGGCGATGGCGTAGGCCACCACCAGCGGCGGCGAGGCCAGGAAGGCCTGCTTGGCATACGGGTGGATGCGGCCGTCGAAGTTACGGTTGCCGGACAGCACGGCGGTGGCGTACAGGTCGCGCTCCACGACTTCCTTCTGGATCACCGGATCCAGCGCGCCGGACATGCCGTTGCAGGAGGTGCAGGCATAGGCCACCACGCCAAAGCCCAGCTGCTCCAGCTCCGACATCAGGTTGGCTTCTTCCAGGTAGAGCGTGACCGCCTTGGAACCCGGCGCCAGCGAGCTCTTCACCCAGGGCTTGCGGGTGAGGCCGAGCTTGTTGGCGTTGCGCGCCAGCAGGCCGGCAGCCACCATGTTGCGCGGGTTGTTGGTGTTGGTGCAGCTGGTGACGGCGGCGATGATCACGGCGCCGTCCGGCATCAGGCCGGGCTCGTTCTCGACCTTGCCGCTGATGCCGCGCGCGGCCAGCTCGGAGGTCGGCACGCGCTTGTGCGGGTTGGACGGGCCGGCGATGTTGCGCACCACCGTGGACAGGTCGAACCTGAGCACGCGCGGGTACTCGGCGTGCTTCAGGCTGTCCGCCCAGAGGCCGGCTTCCTTGGCGTAGGTTTCCACCAGCTTGACCAGTGCATCGTCGCGGCCGGTGAGCTTGAGGTACTTGATGGTCTGCTCGTCGATGTAGAACATCGCGGCGGTGGAGCCGAACTCCGGCGCCATGTTGGAGATGGTGGCGCGGTCGCCCAGCGTCAGGTGGGTGGTGCCTTCGCCGAAGAATTCGAGGTAGGACGACACGACCTTTTCCTTGCGCAGGAATTCGGTCAGGGCCAGCACGGTGTCCGTCGCGGTGATGCCGGGCTGCGGCTTGCCGGTGAGTTCCACGCCGATGATGTCCGGCAGGCGCATCCACGAGGCGCGGCCCAGCATCACGCTTTCGGCCTCCAGGCCGCCCACGCCGATGGCGATCACGCCCAGCGCGTCCACCATCGGGGTGTGGGAGTCGGTGCCGACCAGCGTGTCAGGGAAGGCCACGCCGTCTTTGACCTGCACCACCGGGCTCATGCGCTCGAGGTTGATCTGGTGCAGGATGCCGTTGCCAGGCGGAATCACGTCGACGTTCTTGAACGCCTTCTTGGTCCAGTTGATGAAGTCGAAGCGGTCTTCGTTGCGACGGTCTTCGATGGCGCGGTTCTTCTCGAATGCGTCGGGATCGAAACCACCGCACTCGACGGCCAGCGAGTGGTCCACCACCAGTTGCGTCGGCACGACCGGGTTGACCAGGACCGGGTCTCCGCCCTGGGCGGCGATGGCATCGCGCAGCCCGGCGAGGTCGACCAGCGCGGTCTGGCCCAGGATGTCATGGCAAACCACGCGGGCCGGGAACCAGGGGAAATCCAGCTCCTGCTTGCGCTCGACGATCTGTTTGAGCGAAGCGGTCAGCGTGGCGGGGTCGCAGCGGCGCACGAGGTTCTCGGCCAGCACGCGCGACGTGTAGGGCAGCTTGTCATAGGCGCCCGGCTGGATCGCCTCGACCGCGGCGCGCGTGTCGAAGAAATCCAGCTGGGTACCGGGCAGCGGTTTGCGGTTTGCAGTGTTCATTTTGTAGGGAAGAAATAAAGTAACGATCAGGGGGCAGTGGCCGCACCTTGCGACCAGCTACCCCCTCTCCCACGGGCGATGCAGGGGAGCAAACCGGCATCCGGCTAGATGGCTAGATTACTTGCGATCCTTGATCGGCACGAACTTCAGGTTCTCCGGACCCGTGTAGTTGGCGCTGGGGCGGATGATCTTGTTGTCGATGCGTTGCTCGATGATGTGCGCTGCCCAGCCCGAGGTGCGCGAGATCACGAACAGCGGGGTGAACATGGCGGTCGGCACGCCCATCATGTGATAGCTCACCGCGCTGAACCAGTCGAGGTTGGCGAACATCTTCTTGCCATCCTGCATGGTGGCTTCAATGCGATCGGCAATGTCGAACATCTTCATCGAGCCGGCATCCTTGGACAGGCGGCGCGCCACTTCCTTGATCACCTGGTTGCGCGGGTCGGAAACCGTGTACACCGGGTGGCCGAAACCGATCACCACTTCCTTGTTTTCCACGCGGCGCGAGATGTCGATGTGCGCCTCGTCCGGGCTGTCGTAGCGCTTCTGGATCTCGAACGCCACTTCGTTGGCGCCGCCGTGCTTGGGGCCGCGCAGCGCGCCGATGGCGCCGCAGATCGACGAGTACATGTCCGAGCCCGTGCCGGCGATCACGCGCCCGGCGAAGGTGGAGGCGTTGAACTCGTGCTCGGCGTACAGGTTGAGCGAGGTCTGCATGGCGCGTTCCCACAGCGCCGAGGGCTTCTGGCCGTGCAGCAGGTGCAGGAAGTGCGCGCCGATGGTGTCGTCGTCGGTCTCCACCTCGATCCGGCGGCCATTGTGGCTGTAGTGGTACCAGTACAGCAGCATCGAGCCCAGGCTGGCCATCAGGCGGTCGGCGATGTCGCGCGCGCCGGGGGTGTTGTGGTCGTCCTTTTCCGGCAGCACGGTGCCGAGCACGGACACGCCGGTGCGCATCACGTCCATCGGGTGGGCGCTGGCGGGCACCCATTCGAGGGCGGCCTTGACGTTGGCGGGCAGGCCGCGCAGGGCCTTGAGCTTGGCCTTGTAGGCGGCCAGTTCGGCGCGGGTGGGGAGCTTGCCGTGCACCAGCAGGTGGGCAATCTCCTCGAATTCGCAGGTCTCGGCGATGTCGAGGATGTCGTAGCCGCGGTAGTGCAGGTCGTTACCGGTGCGGCCGACCGTGCACAGCGCGGTATTGCCGGCGGTAACGCCAGACAGGGCGACGGACTTCTTCGGCTTCGGGGCGGCTAGCGGTTGCGCTTCGGACATGGGGGGAGTCTCCTTGGGGTTGCTGTGCTCGTGTGCTGTTCGTGTGCTGCTGGTGTGCTTACTTGGCCTTGCCCTGGGCGAACAGGGCATCCAGTTTTTGTTCGTACGCGTGATAGCCGATGCTCTCGTACAGTTCGGCGCGCGTCTGCATGGTGTCGACCACGTTCTGCTGCGTGCCGTCGCGGCGGATGGCAGCGTACACGTTTTCGGCAGCCTTGTTCATGGCGCGGAAGGCGGACAGCGGGTAGAGGACCATCGACACGCCGGCACCACCCAGTTCCTCGGTGGTGAACAGCGGCGTAGCGCCAAATTCGGTGATGTTCGCCAGCACCGGCACCTTCACGGCGTCGACGAACTTGCGGTACATGGCCAGGTCGGTCATGGCTTCCGGGAAGATGGCGTCGGCGCCGGCTTCCACGCAGGCCACGGCGCGCTCGATGGCCTTGTCCAGGCCTTCTACGGCCAGCGCGTCGGTGCGGGCCATGATGACGAAGTTCTCGTCGGTGCGGGCATCGACCGCTGCCTTGATACGGTCGACCATTTCGCCTTGCGAGACGATTTCCTTGCCCGGGCGATGGCCGCAGCGCTTGGCGCCGACTTGGTCTTCGATGTGCATCGCACCGGCGCCGAACTTGATCAGCGACTTGGTGGTGCGCGCCACGTTGAAGGCCGAGGCGCCGAAGCCGGTGTCGACGTCGACCAGCAGCGGCACGTCGCACACGTCGGTGATGCGGCGGATGTCGGTCAGCACGTCGTCCAGGTTGGAGATGCCCAGGTCAGGCAGGCCGAGTGAGCCCGCGGCCACGCCGCCACCCGACAGGTAGATCGCGCGGTAGCCCGCGCGCTTGGCCAGCAGGGCATGGTTGGCATTGATCGTGCCGACGACCTGCAGGGGATGCTCGTCGGCCAGGGCCTGGCGAAAGCGGGCGCCGGCGGAGCGGGCGAGGTCGGAAGTGGAGAAGGTCATGATCATCGCTTTAGGAGTGGACGGCTGATAAGCGCAAGGGGTGTGCCAGCCTGTTTTGGCCGTGCATCGGGCCGCGCGGAGGATGGGGCGCGTCGGGCAGGTACCCTTGCCAGGCTTGGGCTGGCGGCGGTTTCTGCGGCTTCGTGCCTGGCGCTGCGTTGCATCCCGGGTATGTGATGAATTTCAAATATGAAAGCATTGTATTTCAATATTGAAATGCAATCCGCATTGGCGCACAATCTCCAGATTAGCGCCATTCGGCGTATCTGCAGCGTTTTCCGTCTCCATGCAATCCGGCATCCTCCTGCCCATCACCCCTTCCGCCACCGCCACGCCGGCCCGCCCGCGGATCTGGGCCATTGGCATCAGCCGCCTGTCTCGCGCCTTTGCCGACCTGATCCCGGCCTACGCCGCGCAGGCCGAGTTCCGCATCGTGGGCAAAGGCTACGCGGCCGCTGCGAGCGCCGTCGCCCGCGAAGCGCGCGAGGGCAGGCTCGATGCCGTGGTGGCGGGCGGCTCAAACGGCGCCTACCTGCGCCAGCACGTGGATGTGCCCGTGGTGCTGGTCAAGGTGACGGGGTTCGATGTGATGAGCGCGCTGGCAACGGCGCGGCGCATCTCGCCCCGGGTGGCGCTGGTGACCCATGCTGCCACCTATCCCGAGGTGGACGAATTCGTGCGGACGTTTTCGCTGTCCATCCCGGCCTACACCTACCTGACCGAGGATGACGCCGCGGCCCGCGTCAAGGCGCTCAAGCAGGAGGGCGTGCAGGTGGTGGTCGGGCCCGGCCTGGTGACCGACCTGGCCGACAAGATCGGCTTGATCGGCGTGTTCCTGTACTCCGGCAATTCCGTGCGTGGCGCGCTGGAGGACGTGATTGAAGCCGCGCGGCTGCGCCGCATCGAATCCGGCCGGCGCGACTACGTCAACACCATCCTGGCGCACCTGAACGAAGGCGTGGCCGCGGTCGACGCGGAAGGGCGCATCCAGACCTACAACCCCGCCATGGAGCGGTTTCTTGGCACGGCGCCGGCCGCCGCGCTGGGCCGCAAGCTGCAAGCGCTGGCCCCTGCGCTGTCGCTCGATGGCGTGATGCAGAGCGGCAGCAAGGAACTCGAAGCCATTCACAAGCTTGGCGACAAGATGGTGGTGGTCAACCGCATCCCCATCGTCACCGAGAGCGGCGCCACCGGCGCGGTGCTGACGCTGCAGGATGCCAATGCCATCCATCGGGTCGACCGCAACCTGCGCTCGCGCAGCCGCGCGCGGCCGGCCGGCGTGCGCTACAGCCTGGACGACCTCGCCGGCGCCTCACCGGCGATGCATCACCTGCGCGAACTGGCGCGGCGCTACGCGGCGGTGGATTCCACCGTGCTGGTGGGCGGCGAAAGCGGCACCGGCAAGGAGGTGCTGGCCCAGGGCATGCACGACGCCAGCCCGCGCCGCGTATTTCCGTTCGTGGCGGTCAATTGCGCGGCGTTCCCGGAGACCCTGCTGGAAAGCGAGCTGTTCGGCTACGAAGAGGGCGCCTTTACCGGTGCGCGCCGCGGCGGCAAGGCCGGCCTGTTCGAGTCCGCCCACAACGGCACGCTATTCCTTGATGAGGTGGGCGACATGCCGCCCGCGTTGCAGACGCGCTTGCTGCGCGTGCTGCAGGAAAAGCAGGTGTTGCCGATTGGTGGGCTGGACGCCGTCCCCGTCAACGTCCGCGTCATTGCCGCAACGCACCGCAACCTCGGTGAACTCGTGCGGCAGGGCAGCTTCCGCCAGGATCTCTATTACCGCCTCAATATCCTGCGCATCGAGATGCCGCCGCTGCGGGAGCGCGCCGGCGACCTGCCGGAACTGGCCGAACTGCTGTACCGGCGTGCCCAGGAGCGTCTGGGCACGCCAGCGCCGCAGCCGCTGCCGCAGGCGGTGCGGGCAAGGCTGTCGGGCTATGCGTGGCCGGGCAATATCCGCGAACTGGAAAATGTGACGGAGCGCATCGCGGTGCTGGTGGCAGGGCGCAAGCTGGCGCCGGCGGACCTGCTCGAGGAATTGCATGCGGCAGCGCCAGAGTTGTTTGGCACGCAGGCGCAGGGCGATCCTTCGCCATCGGCTGGCGGCGTGCGCAAAGCGGCGGGGAGTGGCGACGGCGACGCGACAGACGCCGGCTCGCTCGCGGGCGTGGCACGCGCCAGCCAGGCTGAGCATATCCGCCGCGTGCTGGCGGAATGCGGCGGCAACCGCGCCGCCGCCTGTCACCAGTTGGGCATCAGCGCCACCACCTTGTGGCGGCGCTTGAAAGAGGCTACGTAGCCAGTCTCATTGCCGTGCCACCCCACCAGGTACCGGCACATGCGGCGTCAGGCCCTTAGCTGCCAGCCAGGCCGAATTGAACAGGCGCCCGGCATACAGGTCGCCGCGGTCGCTCAGCAGGGTGACGATCGTGTGGCCCGGCCCCATCTCGCGTGCGAGCCATGCCGCCGCCGCCACGTTGATGCCGGACGAGCCGCCCACCCATAAGCCTTCCTCGCGCAGCAGCCGGTAAACCATGTCGACGCAGGCCTGGTCGTCGATCTGCACCGCATCGTCGATCGGCGTGTCCGCCAGGTTGGCCGTGACGCGGCTCGAGCCGATGCCCTCGGTGATGGAGTTGCCCTCTACCTTGATCGCGCGGTGCTTGACGAAGTGATACAGCCCGCTGCCATGCGGGTCAGCCAGCACGATGCGCACAGGCGGGTTGCGCTCTTTCTCTTTCAGGAAGCGCGCGACGCCCGCCAGCGTGCCGCCCGTGCCGGTGGCGCAGACGAAGGCGTCGACCTTGCCGGCGGTGTCATGCCAGATCTCCGGGCCGGTGGTTTCGTAATGGGCCTGGCGGTTGGCGAGATTATCGAACTGGTTGGCCCAGATGGCGTTTTCCGTCTCCTCGGCCAGGCGCCCGGCCACTTTCTGGTAGTTGTTGGGGTCGGCGTAGGGTGCGGCCGGTACCGGGCGCACCTCGGCACCGAGCAGGCGCAGGCGTTCCATTTTCTCCGGTGACTGGGTGTCGGGGATGACCACGATGCAGCGGTAGCCGCGCGCGGCGCAGATATGCGCCAGGCCGATGCCGGTATTGCCGGCGGTGCCTTCCACTACGGTCCCGCCAGGCTTGAGCACGCCGCGCCGTTCGGCATCGCGGATGATGTAGAGCGCCGCCCGGTCCTTGACCGAGCCGCCCGGATTCAGGAACTCGGCCTTGCCGAGGATTTCGCAACCGGTCTCCTCACTCAGGCCTGCCAGCCGGACCAGCGGCGTATGGCCGATGGTGCCGACGAAACCATCCTTGACGTCCATGATGCACTCCGGGTGTTGCGCCCCGTATCCGCTGGAGCGTCACTCAAAGTGATAGATCGGTGTTGGGGGAATGACAAGCGGGTGGGAGCCCAGAGTCGGGAAAGGCTCGGCTTTCGCTGTAAAAGCGTATTTTGACTTACTTTTTGACCACGGCCGGGGGCGACCGTCAGGCAGCGTTCAACCACCGGAAATTGATATCCCCTTCCAGGAAATCCTGCCGGGTGGCGTGAAAGTCACGCACATACTCGCTGTTGAGGTGCGATTCAAGCGCGTGCCTGGAATTCCATTCCATGTAGAGCACGAACACCTCGGCATCCTCGGCGTCTTCCCCCACGTGGTAGCGCAGGCAGCCGGGTTCCATGGCGCCGCGCAGGCGCAGCGCGGCCAGCTTGGCGACCAGGACCTCACGGCGGTGAGCTTTGGCGCGCGCGATTCCGACAAGCGTGTACGTTGTGGACATGGTGTGAACGGCAAGCGAGTGGCGGGCCATTGTAGCTGTGCGGCCGCGCCTTGGGACGAATGCCCGAGGGCGTTGGCTGGATATTCGGGCGGGTTGACAAGTCGGCCCCTGGGTGATGGCAGGGCAACAAGTGGTGTCGGCTACGCGGCAGCGCCGACGCATCAACGCTGCTGCGTGCCGTGGGCATAATGGGTCCGCAGCAGCCAGGCGCGCCAATCGGCATGTGCGTAGCTAAACTACAACAACTGTTGTCAAGGATGGGCAATGAGTCATATCGAGCGTCTTCGTCTTCCCGATAATGATCCTGCTTTCGGCAGCAACAGGGTATTCGACCTCTTCCAGTACGCCCCGGCGGTCACCGCGAACGGGCTGGCGTTCATCGCCGGTCAGATCGGCATGCGCGCCGATGGCTCCATTGGGGAAACGCCCAAGGAGCAGATCGAACTGGCATTCGGGCGCCTGGAAGCCATTCTCGGGCATCTCGGGCTCGACTTTACCGACCTGGTGGAGCTGGTGTCGTACCACGTGAATGTGGGCGAACAGCTTGCCGATTTCCGCGCCGTGAAGGAACGGTTCATCAAATCGGACTTTCCCGCGTGGACGATCCTGGGCGTGGCCGCGCTCGCCCGCCCGGAACTCGTGATCGAGATCAAGGCGGTGGCGGCGGTCCGCAAGCAAGCGTAAGCAACGCGCTTTGCGCCTTATGGCGTGGCTTGCCGGGTGATGACCTGCCCGTTGCGCGCCCCGCTGTGTGCGCCGTGCTGCCACGTCACCGCGCCGTTGACGATCACGGTGTCGATGCCTTCGGCCGGGCGGGTGGGGGTTTCGTAGCTGGCGGCATCGCGCACGTTTGCGGCATCGAAGATGACGATGTCGGCATGGTGGCCCACTTCGAGCGTGCCGCGTTGATGCAGGCCGAAGTTGCGCGCCGTCAGGCCGGTCATCTTCCAGACCGCCGTCTCGAGCGGGAACAGGCCGATCTCGCGACAGTAGTGGCCCAGTACGCGGGGGAAGGTGCCCCACAGGCGCGGATGCGGGCTTTCGCCGACGGGAATGCCATCGGAGCCGATCATGGTTTCGTCGAAAGCGAGGATGCGCTGCACGTCGTTCTCGTCCATCAGGAAGTAGACCGCGCTGCCCGGCTGCAGGCGGCGCGCGGCTTCGTCCTTGGCCACGCCCCATTCCCTGGCGATGTCGTCCAGATCGCGGCCCGCGCATTCGGGGTGCGGCTGGCTGGTGGCGATCAGCACCCGGCCTTCGAGCATGCCGCGGTCCGTGCGGATCATGGTGGAACCCGCCGTGTACGGGTAGCAGTCGAGCGAGACGCACTGGTGCTTCATGGTCTCGCGGATGAAGGGCAGCGTGACCTGGCTCCTGCCGAAGTTCGCCGTGTTCTGCAGCTTGTGGTGCGACACCACCACCGGCACGTCGAGCTCGCGGCCGATGCGGAAGGTCTCTTCGAGCGATTGCATGACGTGGTCGGACTCGTCGCGCATATGCGTGACGTAGAGCGCCTTGCGCGCGCTGAGCGGCCGGCAGACCTCGATGATTTCCTCGGTCGTAGCCTTGGCGGCGGGCGGGTAGAAGGTGCCCGTCGACAGGCCGATGGCGCCGGCCTGCATGGCTTCTTCGACCAGCGCCTGCATGGCAGCGATCTCGTCGGCGTTCGCTGGCCGGTCGAGCGCCGCCATGGTAACCGCGCGCAGCGTCGAATGGCCGACCATCGCTGCCACGTTGACCGAGCTTGGCGTGGCGCGCAGCGCATCGAGGTAGGCCGCGAAGGTGGTGAAGCGGCCCTCGGCCGGCGAATCGATCAGGCTCAGCGGCATGGGCAGGTCCATGTCGGCGCGCAGGGGCGCGGCGCTGACGCCGCAGTTGCCGGCGATCACGGTGGTCACGCCCTGGGAGATCTTGAAGGGCATGGCGGCTTGCGACAACACGGCTTGGTCGTCATGCGTGTGCGCATCGATGAAACCCGGGGCGACGATGCGGTCCCCGGCGTCGAGCGTGCGGTCGGCCGTGTGGCCTGCCAGGTTGCCGATCGCCGCGATGCGGCCGCCGCGCACGCCGATATCGGCGCCAAAGCGGGGTGCCTTGCTGCCGTCGATCACGGTACCGCCAACGATGAGCAGGTCGTAGTGCGTGGAAGTAGGGTCGGACATCGGATTCCTTTCTTGGGATGGAACGAGTCGGTCAGCGGAAATGGCAGGCCACCTGATGGCTGCCGGTGGTGGAAGGCCGTTCGGTGAGCGCGGGCGCCTGTTCCTTGCACACGGCCTGCGCCAGCGGGCAGCGCGTGTGAAAGCGGCAGCCAGGCGGCGGGTTGGCCGGACTGGGCGGATCGCCCTGCAGCAACAGGCGCCGGGCCGGCGTGCGCGGGTTGGGCACGGGCACGGCGGACAGCAGGATCTCCGTGTACGGGTGGCGCGGCGCGCTGAACAAGGTGTCGCGCTCGGCCAGCTCGACGATCTGGCCCAGGTACATCACGGCGACCCGGTGGCTGATGTGGCGCACCACCGCCAGGTCGTGCGCGACGAACAGGTAGGCGATGCCGAACTCGGCTTGCAGGTCCATCAGCAGGTTGACCACCTGCGCCTGTACCGAGACGTCGAGCGCCGACACCGGTTCGTCGCAGACGATCAGCTTGGGGTTGAGCGCGAGCGCGCGCGCGATGCCCAGCCGCTGCCGCTGGCCGCCCGAGAATTCGTGCGGGAACTTCCTGACCGCCTCGGGCCGCAAGCCGACCTTGCTGAACAGCCACTGCACGCGTTCAGCGCGCTCGGCACGCGAATGCATGCCGAAATTGCGCAGCGGCTCGCTGACGATCTCGCCGGCCGTCAGGCGCGGGCTTAGCGAAGCGTAGGGGTCCTGGAAGATGATCTGCAGATCGCGCCGGCGCAGCCGCATGGCGCTCGCGGTCAGGCCCAGCAGTTCCTCGCCGTCGAGCTGCACCGAGCCGGACGTGGGCTCGACCAGGCGCAGCACCGACTTGGCGGTGGTGGTCTTGCCGCAGCCGGATTCGCCGACCAGCGAGAGCGTCTCGCCGCGCTCGACGGTGAAGGAGACGCCGTCCACCGCCTGGATAGGCCGCTTGCGCGGCGCCAGCCAGCGCTGCGGCGCGATGTAGTGCTTCTTGAGCCGGTCGACCTTGAGGAGAGGCGATGGCGTTGCGGTGGTGGTGCTCATGCGATGGCTTCCTGGGCTTGCGGGTTGCATTCGATGCGGCCGTCCTCGACCGCGAAGCAGGCCACCGCATGGTCGCCGCCGTGGCGCGTGAGTTGCGGAATCTCGCGCGCGCAGCGCGTGTCGGCATGCGGGCAGCGCGCCGCGAACGCGCAGCCGCGGCGCGCCTCCTGCGGCGATGGCACCAGGCCGGGGATTTCTGCCAGGCGCTGGCTGCTGGTGTTCATCGAGGGCATGGAGGCCATCAGCGCGCGGGTGTAGGGGTGCAGCGGGCGGTCGAACAGGTCGATGACGCCGGCTTCCTCGACCTTGCGCCCGGCGTACATCACGATCACGCGGTCGCAGCATTCCGCCACCACGCCGAGGTCGTGCGTGATCATCACCACGCCCATGCCTAGCTCTTTCTGCAGGCGGCGGATCAGGTCCAGGATCTGGGCCTGGATGGTCACGTCGAGCGCGGTGGTGGGCTCGTCGGCGATCAGCACCTCGGGGTTGCAGGCCAGCGCCAGCGCGATCATCACGCGCTGGCGCATGCCGCCGGAGAGTTGGTGCGGGTATT
>NZ_BAAILO010000317.1:75334-89826 GCF_054589115.1 Cupriavidus sp. 8B
GCCTGAGCATTTCCACCGCGCGCTTGAGCGCATCGGCACGGCTTGCACCCTGGTGCAGCTGCACAGTCTCGGCAATCTGCCGGCCGATCGTGAGCACCGGGTTCAGCGAGGTCATCGGCTCCTGGAAGATCATGGACACGCGGTTGCCGCGTATGCGGCGCATCTCGCGCTCGCTGAGCTGCAGCAGGTCGGTACCGCGCAGCCGCACGGCGCCGCGGATGCGTGCCGGCGGCGTGGGCAGCAGCCGCATGATCGACAGCGCCGTCACGCTCTTGCCGCAGCCTGACTCGCCGACCACGCCAAGCGTCTGGCCGGCGCGCACGGTGTACGAGACACCGTTGACCGAGCGGGCCGGGCCGGTGAGCGTGTCGAAATGGGTGTGGAGGTCGTCTACTTCCAGCAGCGGCTCGCCGGTGGCCAGGGCAACGCGGGACATCGTCATCGTCATCGTCATTGATGGGCTCCCGGGTTCAGAGTTGCCGCGCCAGGCGCGGATCGAGCGCATCGCGCAAGCCGTCGCCGAGCAGGTTGATCGCCAGCACCGTCGCGGCCAGCAGGATGCCGGGGTAAAGGATGATGTGGAACGCCACTGCCACGAAATTGCGGCCCTCGGCCATCATGTTGCCCCAGCTTGGTGTTTGCCCCGGGACGCCTACCCCGAGGAAGGACAGCGCCGCTTCCGTCAGCACGGCGGCGGCGGCCACGAAGGTGGCTTGCACGATTAGCGGCGCCACCATATTGGGCACCACATGGCGCGCCAGGATCACCGGCAGGCGGGTGCCCACCGCATGCGCCGCCTCGACATAGAGCTGCTCGCGCAGCGTGAGCGCCAGCGAGCGCACCAGCCGCACCACGCGCGGGACTTCGGGGATGGTGATGGCGACGATCACCGCGGTCAGGCTGGCCTGCGTGACGGCCATCAGCGCGATCGCCAGCAGGATGCCGGGGATGGCCATCAAGCCGTCCATCACGCGCATCACGAAGGAATCGGCCCAGCGCACGAAGCCCGCGGCGAGGCCGAGCAGCACGCCGAACACGGTCGCGAGCAGGCCGACCGACAGGCCGACGACCATCGAGACGCGCCCGCCCCAGACCGCGCGGCTGAACACATCGCGGCCCAGCGCATCGGTGCCGAACCAGTGCTCGGCCGAAGGCGGCTGCATGCGCGCCAGCGGATCAATATCCTGGGGGTCGAAGGTGGCGATCCAGGGCGCGCCGATGGAGAGCACGGCAATCGCGGCCAGCAACAGCGCGCCGACGATCAGCGTGGGGTGCTTGCGCGCCCAGTGCCAGCGCGGCAGCACGAAGGGGGCGTCCTCCGGCACCGCCGTGCTAGGGGCGGCGCCATCGGTCACGGGCAGGGAGGTGGACATGGCGGCAGGTCTCGCGGCAAGGATGGGGTTGGCACAGGATGTCAGTACTTGATGCGCGGATCGAACAGGCGGTAGCTCAGGTCGATCATCAGGTTGATCAGCACGTAGACACCGGCCGAGATCAACAGCACGCTCTGGATCACCGGATAGTCGTGGCGCTGCACCGAGTCGACCACCAGGCGGCCAATGCCCGGGATGGCGAACACGGTCTCGGTGACGACCACGCCGCCGATCAGCAGCGCGATGCCCATGCCGATCGTGGTGGCGATCGGGATCGCGGCGTTGCGCAGCGCATGGCCCAGCACCGGCAGCACGCCCAGGCCCTTGGCGCGCGCAGTGCGGATGTAGTCCTCGTGCAGCACCTCAAGCACGGTGGCGCGTGTCATGCGGGTCACCAGCGCGATATAGACCAGGGCCAGGTTGACGCAGGGCAGGACCAGGCTGCGCAGCCACTCGCCAGGGCCATCGGCAAAGCGCGCATAGCCCTGCACCGGGAACCACGGCAGCTGGATGGCAAAGGCATAGACCAGCAGGTAGCCCACCAGGAACACCGGCAGGGAAAACGCCAGTACCGCGAGCAGCATCACCAGCCGGTCGATCCAGCTGCCGGCGCGGTAGGCTGCGAGCGTGCCCAGCGGCACCGCCACCAGCAAGGTCAGCAGCATGGTCAGCGCGGCGATGGAGGCCGTGGGCTCCAGCCGCTGCGCCAGCAACCGGGCCACCGGCACCTGGGTGAAGATAGAGGTGCCGAGATCGCCGGTCGCGAGCCGGCCGAGCCACAACACGAACTGCCGCCACAGCGGCAGGTCCAGGCCCAGCGCGCCGCGCAGTTTGGCGATGTCGTCGACTGTGGCAAGGTCGCCCGCGATCAGCGCCGCCGGGTCGCCCGGCGACAAGTGGATCAGCAGGAACACCACGATGGCTACCACCGCCATCACGGGTAGCGTCGCGGCCAGGCGTCGGAGCAGGTAGCTCATGGTCGTTCGTGTCTCCTCGGTTGATCGTGCTCGTCCATATTTGTGGCCATTCGGACTTTCGTGTGCGTCCTCCATCCGAGCGAGAGCGACACGATGCAATGCGCTGGTTTGCTCCCCTCTCCCATGAAATGGGAGAGGGGCCGGGGGAGAGGGTGGGCGCTCGCTCAACGTGATGCGCCTCGCTCTTGCGTACGCCCGCCCTCTCCCCCAACCCCTCTCCCGCTGCGCGGGAGGGGAGCTACACCTGCGCGAGATTGCACGCGAGCTCTTGCTACGCCTGCGCCGGCTTCGCCCGGCGACCCACACGAAAGTCCGACGCCCCTTATTTGTCGAGCATCCAGACCGTGGGCATGCCGGCCCACAGCTTGTCGACGCCCTTGAGGCTGGCGCGCGCCGCGAAGGCCGCCGAGTACTGGCCGGCATTCACATAGGGCACGGCCTCATAGGCGCGCTTCTGGAAAGCATCGAGCAATTCCTTGCGCCTGGCCGGCACGGTCTCGCGGATCCAGGCGGTGCGCAGTTCATCGAGCGGCTTGTCGCAGGGCCAGCCGGGCAGGCTGTTGCCGCAGGCGGCGCTGAGGTAGGCGTTGGTGATCGGCGAATTCGAATCGAACTCGCCCGCCACCGTCACGTACATGTTCCAGCCGCCGGCCTCGGGCGCATCGCGCTTGGCACGGCGCGCGCCGATGGAGGCCCAGTCCATGTTCTGCATGTCGACGTTCATGCCCATGCTGCGCATGGTCTGCGCCGCCATCAGGGCCTCGGCGTTGAGCTGAGGCACGTCGGTCGGCACCAGCACCACCACCTTCTCGCCCTTGTAGCCGGCCGCGCCCAGCAACTGCTTGGCGCGCGCCAGGTCGGCCTTGCGGTACGGCTCGGCGCCGGCCGTCGTATCGTTGGAGCCGCCGCAGATGAAATAGGTGGCGCAGTAGTTCATCCGCATGTCGAGCGGATACCCCATGGCCGCGGTGAAGCGTTCCTGGCTCACCGCTTGCAGGAAGGCCTGGCGCACTTTCGGATTATTGAAGGGCGGATGCAACTGGTTCATCACCAGCACGCCCTGGTAGGCGCCGCCCGAGCCGATCTTGATGCTGGTGTCGGCTCGCAGCGGGGCGATGTAGTCCGGCGGCACCTGTTCGACCAGGTCGACCTCGCCGCGCTTGAGCGCCGCGATGGCGCTGTTGGCGTCCGGCAGGTAGAGCCATTCGACGCGGTCGAACTGGCTCTTCTTGCTGCCGGCAAGACCGCTCGCTGGTTCGCTGCGCGCCACGTAGTTCGGGTTGCGCACGAAGACAGCCTTGTTGCCCGGCACCCATTCGTCGCGCTTGAAGACGAAGGGGCCGGAGCCCATCACCTCGGGCAGAGGCGAGGTGGCCGGCATCTTGGCCAGCCGCTCAGGCAGGATCACCGGCGCAAAGCCCGATGGCTTGGCCAGCGCATCGAGCACCATGCCGAAGGGTTCCTTGAGCGTGAGCGTGAAATTGCGCGCGTCGGCCGCCTTCCACTCGGCACCGGCGTCTCCCATGGCGCGGCCCAGGCTGTCGCGCGCCCCCCAGCGCTGCAACGAGGCGACGGCGTCGGCCGAGGTGACCGGGCTGCCGTCCGAGAATTTGAGGCCGGGACGCAGGGTGAAGCTCCACTGCTTGCCGTCCTTGGAACTGCTGTACTTCTCCACCATCTGCGGTTGCGGCTTGCCGCTCGCGTCCTGCGCGAACAGCGTGTCGTACACCATGTAGCCGAAGTTGCGCGTGATGTAGGCGGTGGTGAAGGTCGGGTCGAGGATCTTCAGGTCGGCATGGGCCACGACCTTGAGGGTCTTGGTCTGCGCCAGCGCGGGAAGGCTGGCGGCGCCCGCCAGGGCGAGGACGCTCGCCGCGAGGGCGGCGAACAGGGGACGATTCAGTGTCATCTGCGGGTCTCCGTTGTCGTTGTTGTCGTCTTTGTCGTTGCCAACAGGCAGGCGGCGCTCAGGCCGCGGCGACGTCGAGCGGCCACTTGGGCCGGCGCACCTTGCGGTAGGGCAGGGTCGTGAGGTCGAGCGTCACGGCGCCGGGGGCGCCCGCGTAGATCACGTGCTTCGCCACCTTCGAGAAGGAGGCGTAGAAATGCTGCGACGACTTGACCACGATGATTTTCTTGCGCGCAAGATCGCAGCCCAGTTGCGTGAAGAGGTCCGTGCCCATCGCCTGGTTGCGCAGGGTGATCAGCACGATGTCGATGCCGTTGGCTTGCACCAGCGCGCAATCGCCCATCTGCACCGGCGTGTTCGACAGGCCGGTCATCACCATGTCGGGCAGCAGTGCCTTGACGGTGCAGTCCAGGTCCAGCGGATCGCCGGAGAGGGGGCTGATCTTGCCGCCGATGCGCATTGCCAGGCGCGCGCCCATGCCCGCGTCGAAGGCGATGCGCACCGCGATCGGGTCCCACAGTGGACCAATGGCGGCGTTGTCGATGCCGCGCTCGATCATGCGGCGCAGGATAAAGGTGGAGTCGCTCGCCGCGCCGCCCCCGGGATTGTCGGCGCCGTCTGCCAGTACCACCGGGCCGCCGTTGAAGTCCAGGGCCTCGTCGAGCGAAGTGTCGATGTCCGGATAGCGCACCGTGAGCGCCTCGCGCATGCCGATCAGTTCGTCGGCCAGCTGGCGGGCCAGCGCATCGGCCTGGGCCTGGTTGCCATCGGTGTAGACCAGTACCTTGGTGCCCATCCCGGGCACGTCTCCCCACGAGAAGCCATGCGCAATGGAGACTGACAGCACGCCGTCCCGGCCTTCCAGCGACTGGATGCGGTCCACGAAGCCGCGTGCTGGCTCGCGCGAGGTATGAACGGTGACGATCATCTCGCAGTCGACCACGGCAGCCACGGGGCGGACCTTGCCTTGCACCTTGGCCGCGCACAGGTCGACCAGTTCCAGGGCGCGCTCCAGCACGTCGGTGTGCGGGTATTCCTTGAAGGCGATCAGCACGTCGGCGTGCTCGACCATCTCCGGCGTCAGGTGGCTGTGCGGATCAAGTTCCGCGCCGATCACCACCTCGGGCCCGACGATGGCGCGCACGCGCTGCAGCAGGTCGCCTTCGCAGTCATCGTAGCCATCGGCCACCATCGCGCCGTGCAGGCCGAGCAGCACCATGTCCACGGGCAGCGCCGCGCGCAGGTCGGCCAGCAGTTCCTCGCGCAGGGTTTCGTAGGCATGGCGCGTGGTCGTGCCGCTGGGCTGCGCGCCGGCCACCACGCCTTCGCACAACTGCCAGCCGCGTTCCTTGCCGCGCAGCCGGGCGGCCCACAGCGGGCCTGAGAAGAACGTCATCTGGTCGGGATGCTGGCCGGCCGGGAAGTAGCCGCGGTCCTTGAAGGACGAGAGGCCGGTGGGCATCGGCCCGAAGGTATTGGTTTCGGTGGCGAGGGAGGCACTGAAGACACGCACGGTGATGAGCTCCTGGTCTGTTAGCCGATTGGCGGTTGGGGGGCAGACGCAATTCAGGTCGATGCAGCCAGGCGGCGCAGCCGCGCGGGCCCCAGCATTTCGGCGGTCAGGCCGAACGACGCGGGATGGGCAGGCACCGGCAGGCCGCGCGCCAGCGCGGCGCAGGTCTCGCCCATGGCGGCCGAGGTCTGGATGCCGTAGCCGCCCTGGGCAGCGACCCAGAAAAAGCCGGGCGCCGCATCGTCGAAGCCGCCCACGAGGTCGCCGTCGGCGACGAAGGAGCGCAGCCCGGCCCAGGTGCGGATGGGCCGGCGGATCGAGAGCGCGGTGGCTTCCTCGATGCGATGGATCGCCAGCGCGATATCCATCTCTTCGGGCTGGATGTCCTGCGGCTCGACCGGATCGGCGTTGGCCGGCGAACCCAGCAACATGCCGGCGTCGGGCTTGAAGTACCAGTCCTCGCCGGCGCCGAAGACCATCGGCCAGCCGCTCGTGTCCACGTCCGCGGGCGGCGCGAAGATAAAGGCCGAGCGGCGGCGGGGCTCGATCCCCAGCGGCTGCACGCCGGCCAGCCGGGCAATCACGTCGACCCAGGCGCCGGCGGCATTGAGCAGCACGGGGGCTTCGTACGCCACCCCGCCGGCCTCAACACGCCAGTGGTCTTGTACTCGTGCAATGGCTGCGACTTCGGCATCGCACACCAGCTTGCCGCCGGCCTGGCGCATGCCGCGCAGGTAGCCCTGGTGGATGGCGTGCACGTCCATGTCGGCGGCGTCGGGCTCGTACACGGCGCCCAGCACCTGTTCCGCTCGCAGCACGGGCACGCGCTCGCAGGCTTCCTCGGTGGTCAGCAGGCGCGCATCGGGCGCGATGGCGCGCAGTACCTCCCAGTGCGCTTCGAGCAGGGGCAACTGCCCAGGGCCGGCGATCATGAGCGCGCCGCGCGGCGTCAGCAGTGGATGCGTGGCAAAGCCCGGCGGCGGATCTTGCAGGAAGGCGCGGCTTGCCATCGTCAGCGCGCGTACCTGCGTGGTGCCGTAGCTTTCCATGAACAGCGCCGCCGAGCGGCCGGTCGAGTGGTAGCCGGGCTGCGCTTCGCGCTCGAGCACGATGACGCGGCCATGCGGTGCGAGCCAGTGCGCGACGGACGCACCGGCAATGCCGCCCCCGATGATGAGGAAGTCAGCTGAAATCGGCGGAGTGGCGTGAATTGTGCGCATGGATGTCGGGGAGGCTGAGCGCCCTGACCGGGTGCTCGTGCTTTGGAATGCGAGTGAGTGTATTCAAGAATTTGCGAATATGCAAATTGCGGATACGCAAATTTTGCACTAAAGTGAGCCGCATGGGATGTACCCGACTGCGCCGTCTGATAGCATCCGCTCCAACGGAAAAAAGGACGCAGGCTTGAAAACACACATCGCCCAGGAGCGCGGCAACGACGGCAGCGACGAGTCGCGCACGCTCGACCGCGAGACCTTTGGCAAGCGTCTGCGCAGTGCGCGCAAAGCCTTTGGCTGGACGCTGGCGCATCTCGCCGAACTGTCAGGCGTCTCGATCACCACCATCTCGCGCGCGGAGCGCGGGCAGCTGGCATTGGGCTACGAGAATTTTGCCGCGCTGGGCAAGGCGCTGCAGATGGACATGGGCTCGATGTTCGCGGGCGCCGGCGCGAAGACGGCGCCGTTCCAGGGGCCCGTCGTGACGCGGGCCGGCGAGGGCGTGACCTACCGGGGCGTGGCGTTTTCCTATGAATTCCTCGGCACCGAGGCGGTGGGAAAGCAGATGATTCCGGTGGTCAGCACCGTGCACGCGCGCCGCATCTCGGGGCCCGAGGATTTCGCGCGCCATCCCGGCGAGGAGTTCGTGTACGTACTCTCCGGCGAGATCGAGGTGCATTTCGACGGCGGCGAGCGGGTGCATCTGGCGCGCGGCGATTCGCTGTACTTCGATGCCCGCATGGGCCACGCCTACATCAGCCTGAGCCGCCAGCTCGCCCGGATTGTCGGCGTGATGACCAGCGAAAGCCGCTTCATGAAGTCCGCCCAGGCCGGGGAGACGCAGGCCGCGCCGCAACCTGCCGCCAGCCGGACACATGGGAAAGCCGCTGCCGGCAAGGGCCAGCGTAAGGGTTGAAGGGCGACTCGCGGGCCTCCATCCGTGCATGCGGGAGTCGGCGAGCCCCGGGCGCCATGGAGCGCGCTCGGGGCTCGCGCCAACGTCAGTCCAATGTCATCCCGGCCGCCTTGATAAAGCTCCCATAGCGCGCCCGATCCGCATCCTGCCGCTCGGCAAACGCCTGGATCGAAAGCGGCGCCACGGCACCGCCCATGCGATTGACGCTGTCCTGCAGCACGTTCGCGGCCACCGCCTGGTTGATCTCCTTGTTCATTCTCTCGACAACGGCGCGTGGCGTCCCGGCCGGCGCATAGACGCCGAACGTGGAATCGCCGTTCACGCCTGGCAGCCCGGCTTCGGCCAGCGTGGGCACGTCGGGATACTGGGCAGCGCGCTTGCCGCTGGCCACTGCCAGCAGCCGCAATTTGCCGGCGGCCACGTGCTGCAGGCCGGGACCGGGATCGAACATGAACTGCACCTGGCCGGAGAGCAGGTCGCTCAGCGCGGGCGCCGCGCCCTTGTAGGGCACATGGACGGCGTCGAGCTTGCCGGCGCGCTTGAACATCTCGGCGGCGATATGCGGGGTGCTGCCGTTTCCGGCCGAGCCAAAGCTGAGCTTGCCGGGATTTGCGCGCAGATAGCTGACGAACTCGGCGAGCGTCCTGGCCGGCACCGACGGGTGGACCAGCAGGAACACCCGCACCAAGGCCACCGAGGCCACCGGCGTCAGATCCCTCTGCGGGTCGTAAGGCATCTTGGTGTACAGGAAGGGGTCGATGGCAATGGCGCCGCCCGAGGTCAGCAGGAAGGTGTAGCCATCGGCGGGCGATTTGGCGACCACGTCGGCGCCCATGATGCCGTTGGCGCCGGGGCGGTTATCCACCACCACGGGCCGCTTGAGCGCTGCCGTCAGCCCGGGGGTGAGGCCGCGCGCCAATGTGTCGGCGGCGCCGCCGGCCGGGAAGTTGACCACCAGCCGGATCGGTTTGTCCGGCCAGGCCTGCGCTGCGCTGGGCTGCGAGAAGACAGGCAACGCTAGCATCAGGCCGATGGCGCGGGCGGCACACCAGTAAGCTGGATGACGCCGCAGGGCGGGGCGGGTCGCTCGGAACATGGTGGTCTCCTGTGAAGCCAGGTTTGGCCTCGCCGCGTGGACGGGCCGGATTTTGTGTGATTTGCCGCGGGGTTTGTCGCAAGCAGGGTGCGTCGATGCACAAGTATCCCGGCTAAGCGCTTGCTTGAGAATTGCCGATTCTGGGCAAAGCCATAACCAAGCTGCATGCCTGCGGGCCTGCCGGCGGTGCGTTCCCGACTGGGCGCGAACTGCTTCGCCAGGGAGGCCGAGCGGCCGCGGCGTCTGCGTGTACGACGAGAATCCGGCTTTTTGCGAATATCCACATGCGCCGCCGCGTCGAGGACGCCACGCGCACCAGAGCCTGCGCCAACCCTAAAGTAATCCGCATCCTTGCCGTTAAGCGACCACGCCTTATTCAATCTGTACGCGAGGAGCTGGCATGCTGAAACGGATCAAGACCCAACAGCTTCAAGTCGGGATGTTCGTGGCCAGGGTGGGCGGGCCATGGCTGGAGCATCCTTTCTGGCGCTCCCGGTTCCTGGTGAACAGCCGGGAACAGATCGACCAGATGATCGCCTCCAAGGTCGAGGAGGTCTGGATCGACCTGCTCAAGGGCAAGGGCGTGCCGCCGCCCGTGCAGCCGGCGGCGACGGGATCCTTGAACGTGAAGCCCGTCGCCGACGAGCCGGCCGGCGCCGTGCCGCAGTCGGGCGTGCCGCTGGAGGTGGAGTTCGGGCTGGCCCGGGAAGTCATGAAGAGCGGCAAGGCGGTGGTCGGCTCGATGTTCACCGATGCCCGCATGGGCCGGGCGCTGGAGGTCGAGGGCGCGCTGATGCTGGTCGATTCCGTCTCGAATTCGCTCACGCGCCATTCGCAGGCCCTGATCGCACTGGCACGGCTCAAGGTGCGGGACGACTACACCTACCTGCATTCCTTCGCGGTCTGCGCGCTGATGATCGCGCTTGGACGCACGCTCGGCCTGGACCGGGGCGAGTTGCAGCAACTCGGCCTGGCGGGCCTGGTGCACGATATCGGCAAGATTTCCGTGCCCACGCACGTGCTCCACAAGCAGGGCGAGATGACCGCCGCCGAGGTGGCGATGGTGCAGCGGCATCCTTCGGTGGGCTACCGCATCCTCAACGAGGCCAAGCTCTACAGCAATATTCCCCTCGACGTCTGCATGCATCACCACGAGCGCATCGACGGGCGCGGCTACCCGTTTGGCCTGCACGGCAACGAGATCAGCGTGCATGCCAAGATCGCCGCGGTGTGCGACACCTATGACTCGCTGACCTCCAACCGGCCCGGGCACCAGGCGTGGACGCCAGCGCGGGCGCTGGAGTACATGGCGGTGCGGGTGGATACGCTGTTCGACCGTACCGTGTTCCAGGCCTTTACCCGGTCCATCGGCATCTATCCGCTGGGCACGGTGCTGCGCTTGCGCTCCGGACGGCTGGCGGTGGTCTTCGCGCAAAACGACAACGAGCCGCTGCGCCCGCTGGTCAAGGTGTTCTATTCGGTGAGCGAGGCTGCGCACCTTGGTCCGGAGACACTGGACCTGAGCGCGGCGGAAGATACCATCGTGGGTTTCGAGGACCCGGCGCAGTGGGGCTTTCGCGACGAGCAGCTATTGGAACTCTGCGCGGCCTGAGGGCCGTTATCTGGTACCGGAGCCGTCGCTCCTGCCGTCGGCCCGGCCCGCGCGCAGCAGATACCAGGTGCAAGGCTTGTCTCCTCGTGCCGCCTGGAGGTGGCATTGTCGTGTTTTTGTCGTGTCCTGCAGCCCTGGCAGGGTCAGGCGGCCCAGGCCATCTCCAGGATGCGCGCGGCGTCGCCACCGCCCGCGCTAATGCCCATCACGGCGCCCCATTCCGGGTCGAAGCGGCTGGCCAGGAAAGCCTGCGCCGTAGCCGGTTCACCATGCTGCAGCATCAGGCAGGCCTGGGCGGTCAGCACCAGCCGCGTGGTGGTGCGGCGCGCCTCTGCCTGCTGTTCGTCTTCGGGCAGGCGCAGCGCCGCACGCAGCGCGGCCACGCTGGCCTGGATGCGCGGCTCGCCCGCGCCCACCGTGCTCATCTGGTCCAGCACGCGCAGGTAGTCGTCCGGGTTGCGGCCGATGGCGCGCAGCACGTCCAGGCACATCACGTTGCCGGAGCCTTCCCAGATCGAGTTGACCGGGGCTTCGCGGAACAGCCGGCCCATGGGGCCATCCTCCACATAGCCGTTGCCGCCGAAGACTTCCATGGCCTCGCCGGTCATCTCCACCGCGCGCTTGCAGATCCAGAACTTGGACGCGGGCGTGAGGATGCGGCGCCATGCCAGGCGGGCGGGGTCGTCGGTAGCTTCGAAGGCGGTGGCCAGGCCCATGGCCAGCAGCATGGCGGCCTCGGCCTCCAGCGCCATGTCGGCCAGCAGCCTGATCATCAGCGGCTGGCGGATCAGCGGCTTGCCGAAGGCGCTGCGGTGGCGCGCGTAGTGCAGGGCCTGCACCAGCGCCTGGCGCAGGAAGCCGGCGCTGGACAGCGAGCAGTTGAGCCGGCTGTACGTGGCCATCTCCAGGATGGTGGGAATGCCGCGGCCTTCCTCGCCCACCATGATGCCCCAGGCATCGCGGAACTCGACCTCGCTGCTGGAGTTGGAACGGTTGCCTACCTTGTCCTTGAGGCGCTGTATCTCGATCGGGTTCTTGCTGCCGTCGGGGCGCCAGCGCGGCACGAAGAAGCAGGAGGAGCCGGCATCGGTATTGGCCAGCACCAGGTGGGCATCCGACATCGGCGAGGAGAAGAACCACTTGTGGCCGGTGATCAGGTACTCGGCGCCGCGCCCTTCGCCGCGGCTGGCCACCGCGCGGGTAGTGTTGGCGCGCACGTCCGATCCGCCTTGCTTCTCCGTCATGCCCATGCCCACGTTGATCGAACCCTTTTGCTTGATAGGGATGTCGCGTGGGTCATAGGCCTGGGTCAGCAGCTTGTCGCCGAACTGCGCGAACAGCCCGGGCTCCTTGCGCAGCACCGGGATGCAGGCCTGGGTCATGTTGGTGGGGCACAGCGAGCCGGACTCGATCTGGCTGTGCATATACAGCGAGGCCGCATACGAGGCCCATGCCGAGGGGCGCGTATCGGCGAAGGGCAGGTTGGCGAGCCCGCTGCGGCGCGCAATGGCCATCATCTCGTGCCAGCCGGGATGGAAACGCACCTGGTCGATGCGTTCGCCGATGCGCGAATGCGTGTGCAACTCCGGGTGGTAGCGGTTGGCGTCTTCGGCGTGGCGGATGGTTTGCTCGGCGCCGAGCACCGCGCCCTGGCGCTTGAGCTGCGCCTCGTTCCAGCCCGCACCGGCGCGCGCAACGGCGCGGCGGATGGCGGGGTCGCTGGTATAGAGGTTGTAGTCCTTAAGCTCGGGAACCTGGTTGGTGATGACGTGGGTGGCGTGGGTAGCTTGGGTAGCGTTCATGACGGGCTGTCTCCTTGGGCCGGGCTGGCCGGGCTTGCCGCCGCCCGTTAGATTCGAAGGGTCATTCTAGATAGAATGGCCAGCCTTCATGTTCGGCTTTCGGAGCACCATGAACCCACAGCAAAAAGGCCCGGCAAAGCCGCGCCGCAGGCCAATGCAGTCGCGCTCGTGGCAGACGTCGCTGGCCATCCAGGAGGCCTTTGTTCGGCTTTTGGCCGGGCAGGACTATGCGCAGGTGACGATCCGCGCCATCGTTGACCTGGCCGGGGTGGGGCTGGGAACGTTTTACGAGTACTTCGGCAGCAAGGAAGAGCTGGCGCAGGTGTGCCTGCACCTGCGCGCCAAACGCATCGTGCTGGCGATGGATGCGAGTCTCGCGCAGTGCCGGGGCGAATCGATGGCGGCCATCGTGGACGCGCTGATTGCCGTCAACGCGGAGCACCACCGCGAGACGCCGGAGCGGTGGGGCCCGATCTACCTGCTGGAGCGGCATTATTCGGGGCGCGGGGCTTACCAGAAGATGTATGCGCGGTTCGTCGCGTTGTGGAGCCGGGCGCTGCTAAGCGCGGCCGACGCGCCGCAGGCCGCGGTGGTCGAGGAGGCCTCGGTGACGCTGCAGGCCATCGTCTATGGCCTGATCTCGCATGCTTGTATCGATGAGGGGGAGGGGATCGATTTCTCGCGGCTGATGCGGCAACTGCGGGGCGCAGCGCATGGATACCTGCGAACGCTTGGCGGAACAGGCCAAAGCCGCGCGCCATGACGACGGCTGTTTCTCCCTCTCCCCTCAGGGCTGAGGGGAGCAAACCAGCGGTATCCCGCTCGCGCAAATGAAAACCGGCGCCATCGGCGCCGGTTTTCCCGTCACGGCAAGCCTGAATCCACTTACTGGATCTTGGCCTTGTCCTTGAGCGACTTCATCATTGCCTGGAACTGCTCGCGCTGCCAGTTCTGGTCGCCCATCAGCATCTGCACCAGCTGCGGCTTGACTTCCTCGAACGTCGGGATCTTGGCGTCGCGCGTGTCGTCGAGCTGGATGATGTGCCAGCCGAACTGGGTCTTGACCGGGGTTTCGGTCATCTGGCCCTTCTTCAGCGCGGTCATGGCGGCCGAGAATTCCGGCACGTAGCTGCTGCTGTTGGCCCAGTCGAGGTCGCCGCCGTTGGCTGCGGAGCCCGGGTCCTTGGACGAGGCCTTGGCCAGGTCTTCGAACTTGGCGCCAGCCTTGATCTTGGCGATGATGGCGCGCGCGTCGGCTTCCTTCTCGACCAGGATGTGGCGGGCGTGGTATTCCTTGCCGCTGCCGAACTGGGACTTGATCTTGTCGTACTGCTTGCGCAGTTCGTCGTCGCTGGCGCCGTGGGTCTTGACGTAGTCTTCGAACACGGCACCGGCCAGCACGTTCAGCTTGGCTTGTTCCAGTTGTTCCTGCAGGTCGTCGCGCTGGGTCAGGCCGCGCTTGTTGGCTTCCTGCAGCAGCAGCTCACGGTCGATCAGCATGGTGCGGGCACGGTCGCGCAGTTCCGCGCTGGGAGGCTGTCCGGTGCCGGCTACGAGCTTGTCCAGCTTGGCCGAGGGGATCGCCTTGCCATTCACGACGGCGGCGTTCTGGGCGAGGGCGGGCAAGCTGCCAGCGGCAAGCACAGCCGCCAGGCTGAACGAGAGGACTGTGGTCTTCATGGAATCAGATCTGAGAGTTGCTCGAGGAATCGCGGGAGGTTTCGCGGGATTCAAGTTCTTGGTCAGTCAGCGCGGTCACCGCCAGCGCGTGGATTTGCGTGGGGAATAGATCGCGCAGCGCATCATACACCATGCGATGGCGCGCTACCCGGGTGCTGCCGGCAAATTGCGCGCTGACGATGGTGACGTGGTAATGCCCGCCACCGGACGCGGCGCCGGCATGGCCGGCGTGCAGCGCACTGTCGTCGCGTACCTCGACGCTGGAGGGGGTGAGGGCTGCGCGCAGCAGGGCTTCGATTTGTGCGGGGTCGGCGGCCATTGGCTGAGGTGCGTGTCCTGGTGGGGTCCGGCCGGGGCCGGAGCGGTCAATCTTGGGGAGGCGCGGGGGGGCGGGGGC